>CAZLRQ010000001.1:0-28926 GCA_964562035.1 uncultured Rhodoferax sp.
ACACCGAGCATTTTGGGCTTGGAATCGCGCCCGTTTCGCGTAGAGCCGCCGCCTTTTTTCTGTGCCATGACCCGTGCCTCTTAAGCCGCAATCACACCAACCAGCAGCTCAGTGAACTGTTGACGGTGACCTTGACGTTTTTGGTAATGCTTACGACGGCGCATTTTGAAAATGCTGACCTTATCGTGCTTGCCGTGAGCCACTACCGTGACGCTCACTGTTGCGCCGGACACCAAGGGCGTACCCACCTTCAGATCTGCGCCGTTGCCGACTGCCAGAACTTCGTTGAACACAATCTCTTGGCCTACGTCCGCAGCAATCTGTTCTACTTTAATTTTTTCGCCGGCTGCAACTCGATATTGCTTGCCGCCGGTTTTTATGACCGCGTACATGTTGACCTCTTCAATTTAGCTCCGCAAACGAATTTCTGCAGAGCCCGACATCATAGCACGACCGATCTCAACGCCGTGCACTATGCCAACTGCAAACAGACTGAGGGCGCTTGGTTTCTATAATTTCGTTACACAACTGGTCATTTGCCTTGCAAGTCAACACATCGAGCCCTACCCCTTCAATGTCCCTCATCGCGCAAGACATGCGCGAAGTCGACAAGGTCATCACCCAAAAACTCAGTTCAGGGGTTCCCCTGGTGGGTCAAGTTTCGCAGTACATCATCGCGGCTGGTGGCAAGCGTTTGCGCCCGGCCCTGCTGTTGTTAAGCTGCGGCGCCCTTGGTTTCAATGGCCCGCAGCGCTTCAACCTGGCGGCAGTGGTGGAGTTCATTCACACCGCCACCTTGCTGCATGACGACGTGGTGGACGCCTCAGCATTGCGCCGCGGCAACGCCACCGCCAATGAAACCTTCGGCAATCCAGCCAGCGTTTTGGTGGGTGATTTTTTGTATTCGCGCGCTTTCCAGATGATGGTAGATGCGCAAAACATGCGCATCATGCAAGTGCTGGCCGACGCCACCAACGTCATCGCCGAAGGCGAAGTCATGCAACTGATGAACATGCACAACGCCGCCTTGGACGAGGCTGGTTACTTGCAGGTGATCCGCTCTAAAACTGCCAAATTATTTGAAGCCAGCGCTCGCGTCGGCGCCATTCTGGCGGGCAGCACACCGGAAATGGAAGAGGCCTGCGCCGAATATGGCCAAGCCCTCGGTACTGCCTTTCAGGTCATTGATGACATTCTTGACTACACGGGCGATGCAGAGGTCATGGGAAAAAACCTGGGCGACGATTTGCGGGAAGGCAAGACAACACTACCCCTGATTTCCGCCATGCAGCGAGGCAGCGACAGCGAACGCGCAACCGTCAGGCAAGCCATCGAAACCGGTGACCCAAGCCTGCTCACAGAGGTAGTGGCGATTGTCAAACGCTCCGGCGCGCTGGATGTGACCCGGCAGGCTGCGCGCCTGGAAGCGGCACGCGCTGTTGCTGCAGCACAGCGTCTTCCGGATACGCCTTATGCGGCCTGTTTGATAGAATTAGCGTCCGATTTATTGGAGCGGCAGGCTTGAATGGCGTGCTCAAATTGATCGATAACGGGGTGTAGCTTAGCCTGGTAGAGCGCTACGTTCGGGACGTAGAGGCCGGAGGTTCGAATCCTCTCACCCCGACCAGCCCATGCTTGGCGGGCGCCACAAAAACCCAGGCCAGTTCAGACTTTCGGTTTACACGGCTCGACTGATCAGCGATGATCAAAAATCTTCAGTTTGACGTAGTACAGTCACACGCATGGCCGCAGTCGACACTTCTCTTCGTGAATCTCCCACCACCGCACTCCCTGGGCTAGGCCGCGCGCTTGTCCTCGCGGGAAAACTGGGACAAAAACTAGCGGAAGACATTTACCGCAAGGCGCAGGGTAGCCGCACAAGCTTCATTGCTGAACTAACGGGCTCAGGCGCCGTATCGGCTTCAGATTTGGCCCACACCATGTCGAGCGCCTTTGCAGCGCCTCTGGTGGATCTCGATGCCATTGACCCGAAGCGACTGCCCAAGGGTTTGTTGGACGGAAAAATTTGTGTCGACTACCGCGTGGTGGTTCTGAGTCGGCGCAACAATCGGCTGATCGTTGCGACAGCGGACCCGTCTGATCAACAGGCTGCTGAAAAAATCAAATTTGCGACCCAATTGGGTGTGGATTGGGTGATCGCCGAGTACGACAAGTTGCTCAAACTCGTCACGGTCCACGCCACAACGGCGGCCGAAACGATGGACAGCATCATTGGCAGCGACTTCGAGTTCGACGAAGTTTCAACCGAAACGGCCATGGACAACGCAGACACCTCGGTGGCCGAGGTGGAAGACGCTCCGGTTGTCAAGTTTCTGCACAAGATGCTGCTGGACGCATTCAGCATGCGGGCATCCGACCTGCACTTTGAGCCTTATGAGCACAATTACAGGGTCCGCTTCCGGATTGACGGCGAGTTGCGTGAAATTGCATCGCCACCCATCGCCATCAAGGACAAGCTGGCTTCGCGAATCAAAGTCATCTCCCGAATGGACATCTCCGAAAAGCGGGTGCCGCAAGACGGCAAGATGAAACTGAAAATAGGTCCGGACAGGGTGATTGACTTCAGGGTCAGCACGCTCCCAACCCTGTTTGGCGAGAAAATCGTGATTCGGATTCTTGACCCTGGCAGTGCCAAAATGGGTATTGATGCGCTGGGTTACGAACCCGAGGAAAAAGAGCGACTGTTACAAGCCATTAGCCGGCCCTATGGCATGATTTTGGCCACGGGCCCAACAGGCTCGGGCAAGACGGTGTCGCTTTATACCTGTCTGAACATTCTCAATAAGCCAGGCGTCAACATTGCCACCGCCGAAGACCCGTCGGAAATCAATTTGCCCGGCGTCAACCAAGTCAACATCAATGAAAAAGCCGGTCTGACCTTCGCCGTTGCACTGAAGTCTTTTCTGCGCCAAGACCCCGACATCATCATGGTGGGCGAAATTCGTGACCTGGAAACAGCCGACATTTCAATCAAGGCGGCTCAAACGGGTCATTTACTGTTGTCAACCTTGCACACCAACGATGCACCGTCGACCCTGACACGTATGCGCAATATGGGCATTGCCCCTTTCAATATTGCTTCCAGTGTAATTTTGATTACCGCGCAACGGCTGGCGCGTCGCTTATGTCCAAACTGTAAAACACCCATTGATATTCCGAGAAAAGCACTGATTGACGCAGGCTACAGCGCAGAGGAACTGAACACACCCTGGGTGTCGTACCGTCCGGTCGGCTGCTCCATGTGCAACAACGGCTACAAGGGGCGCGTGGGCCTGTACCAGGTCATGCCCATCAGCGAAGAGATTCAGCGCATCATTCTGCGCGACGGCAGTGCGCTGGATATTGCAAAGCAGTCCGAGCAGGAAGGTGTTCGCTCACTGCGACAGGCGGGACTGCACAAGGCCAAATTGGGTTTGACTTCGCTGGAAGAAGTACTTGCCGTGACCAACGAATAAACCAGTCATCCAAGGGACCATATGGCAACCGCTAAGTCAACAGGCACCAAAGAATTTGTATTTGAATGGGAAGGTAAAGATCGCAACGGCAAGCAGGTGCGTGGGGAAATCAGGGCCTCGGGCGAAAACCAGGTGCAGGCGGCACTGCGACGCCAAGGCGTTCTGACGACCAAGATCAAACGGCGTCGGATGAACTCGGGCAAGTCCATCAAACCCAAGGACATGGCCATTTTCACGCGGCAACTGGCAACCATGATGAAAGCTGGTGTGCCTTTGCTGCAAGCCTTTGACATCGTGGGGCGCGGAAACCCCAACCCCAGCGTCACCAAGCTCTTGAATGACATCAGAACGGATGTGGAGACCGGTACCTCGCTGAGTACGGCGTTTCGCAAGTACCCGCTGTACTTCGATAATTTGTATTGCAATCTGGTGGAGGCTGGCGAGGCGGCAGGTATCTTGGACCAATTGCTGGACCGACTGGCGGTCTACATGGAGAAGACCGAGGCGATCAAATCGAAGATCAAGTCCGCCTTGATGTATCCGATTTCGGTTTTGATCGTGGCCTTTGTCGTCACAGCAGTCATCATGATTTTTGTGGTGCCAGCCTTCAAGGAGGTGTTTTCCAATTTTGGTGCTGACTTGCCCGCTCCCACATTGGCTGTCATTGCCATCAGTGAAATTTTTGTCGACTACTGGTGGCTGATTTTTGGAGGTCTGTTCGGTGGCTTTTACTTTTTCATGCAGGCCTGGCGCCGCAACGAAAAAATGCAACACTTTATGGACCGCCTGATGCTGAAAATGCCGATTTTTGGTGTTTTGGTCGACAAGTCATGCATTGCACGCTGGACAAGGACCCTGTCCACGATGTTCGCGGCGGGGGTGCCCTTGGTGGAGGCACTGGACTCTGTCGGTGGTGCAGCGGGTAACTACGTGTATGAAGCGGCCACCATCAAAATTCAACAAGAAGTATCAACGGGTACGGCCTTGACCACGGCCATGACCAACGCCAACCTGTTTCCCTCGATGGTTTTGCAAATGTGCGCGATCGGCGAAGAGTCAGGCTCTATTGACCACATGCTGGGCAAGGCGGCAGATTTTTATGAATCCGAGGTGGACGACATGGTTGCGGGTATCTCCAGCCTGATGGAGCCCATCATCATTGTCATTCTGGGAACGGTGATTGGTGGCATTGTGGTTGCCATGTACTTGCCAATTTTCAAACTGGGACAAGTCGTCTGATGCTGGTAGAGCAATGGCTGGATGCCAGCGTATTTGGGTTTCTGGGACTGCTGATCGGCAGCTTCCTCAACGTCGTGATTTACCGACTGCCGCGCATGATGGAAGCGCAATGGAAGGCGGAATGCGCCGAGCTTTCGGGTCAATCCACGGACACCGAGGCCCCCAAGTTCAACCTCATGCTGCCGCGCTCACGCTGCCAGCAATGTGGCCATCAGATTCGCTGGTTCGAGAATATTCCCCTTCTGAGTTATGTTTTGCTGCGCGGCAAGTGCTCCAACTGCAACACGGGCATCAGCCTTCGCTATCCACTGGTGGAGTTGACCACGGGGATGCTGTTTGCCTACTGTGCATGGACGTGGGGGATGTCCCTAACGGCGTTGGCCTGGAGTGGGTTTAGCGCCTGTGTGTTGGCACTGGGACTCATTGATTGGGATACCACCCTGCTGCCCGACGACCTGACCTTGCCGTTGCTCTGGGCGGGCTTGATTGCAGCGGCCTTGCAATGGACGTCAGTTGGTCTGCCTGCCGCATTGTGGGGTGCAGTTGCCGGGTACGTGTCACTTTGGTTGATCTACTGGGTATTCAAGCTACTGACAGGCAAGGAGGGCATGGGCTACGGTGACTTCAAGTTGTTTGCTGCCCTGGGCGCCTGGTTTGGCTGGCAAGCCTTGGTACCCATGATCTTGATGGCGTCGGTCATTGGCGCCATTGTCGGCATTGGCATGAAATTCTCAACGGGTTTGCGCGAAGGTGGCTACGTGCCATTTGGTCCATTTTTGGCAGGCTCGGGCTTGACCGCCATGTTTTTTGGTCCCGCGTCCATTTTGCGGGTGATTGGGCTTTAAGTGACGCGACCTGCTGTCCGACTTGGGCTGACTGGTGGCATTGGTAGCGGTAAAAGTACCGTAGCACAGTTGCTGGTGGCGCACGGTGCAGCGTTGATTGATGCGGATGCGATTGCCCGCAAGCTGACGCTGGCGGGTGGACTGGCTATTTCTGCCTTGCTCAGCACTTTCGGAGCCGACAGCCTGACTGCGGATGGCGCCATGGACCGGGAAAAAATGCGTTTACGCGTGTACAACGACCCAACCGCCAAACAGCGCCTGGAAGCCATCATTCACCCGCTGGTAAGTTTGGAGACCGAAAAACAAGCGGTGCAGGCATCGGCGCAGGGTGCCCCTTGTATTGTTTTTGACGTTCCGTTGCTTGTGGAGTCAAACACCTGGCGACAAAGAGTACAACGCGTGCTGGTTGTGGATTGCACACCGGAGGTCCAGATTCAAAGGGTCATGGCGCGCAATCAACTACCACGATCGGTGGTCGAGAAAATCATGACCTCACAGGCCCACCGTGAGCGTCGCTTGGGTGCTGCAGACTTGGTAATTTTCAACGCAGACCTGTCCTTGGGGCAACTTGCCGACGAAGTGAAACAACTGGCCGGCCTCTTCGGGCTATCATTGAACGCGACGCCGGGTAGCCACCGGCCTACCAACTTCAAATCAGCGTGATCCTTTACGAATATCCCTTTAACGAACGCATCCGCACCTATCTGCGACTGGAACACCTGTTCCTTCGTCTGACCGAGCTGGTGTCACGCCACACCGCCATCGACCACCACTTTGCCTTGACCACGATCTTTGAAATCATGGACGTGGGTGCCCGCGCAGACCTGAAGTCTGACGTGCTCAAAGACCTGGACAAGCAAAGGCACACACTGGATGGCTACCGTGGCAACCCAGCCATTGCCGAGGGCGTGCTTGACGCAGTGGTGAGCCAACTCGATGGCTGCTTCAATGCCCTCAATACGCTACCCGGAAAAGCCGGGCATACCTTGACCGAAAATGATTGGCTAATGAGCATTCGCAGTCGCGCTGGCATTCCGGGCGGCACGTGCGAGTTTGATTTGCCGGCTTACTTTGCCTGGCAGCACACCGCAGATGCGCAGCGTCAGAGCGATCTGAACCAGTGGATCGCCACACTGACCCCGCTGGCTGACGCAATCCACTTGTTGCTGCGACTTTTGCGTGATTCTGGTGTGCCGCAAAAGATGATGGCCACGGGTGGTCAGTTTCAACAGAACCTGCCGCAAAACAGGACGTTTCAGCTATTGCGCCTGGCCTTGGACCCCACCTTGGGTTTGATTCCTGAAATCAGTGGCAATCGACTGATGGTGTCCATTCGAATGATGCGCCAGGGCGATGACCACCGGCTGCATGCCTGCCAGGACGAGGCAGGCTTTGAACTCGCTTTGTGCTCATGACACCCAACTCATCACCAAACGCCGAAAGGCTTGTCAACTGCCCGGGTTGCAGCGGCGACAGCATTTATGCCGCATCCAACCCGTACAGGCCGTTTTGCAGTGCCCGATGCAAGAACGTGGACTTGGGCGCTTGGGCCAATGAAGACTTCCGTATGCCGGCAAAGATCAGCCCCGAAGACCTGCTGACGGACGATCAACAATAGCGAAATTTACAAGAAAAGTGGCTCTAGCCCTTTAGCAGCAAGGGCTAATAGCTATTTAATATGTAGCACCCAAAAAACCCTGTTCATCAGCTAACCACTGCAAAACTGGAATAGTCCCGGGCAGCACGGGCGTCATTTGCACAGGCAGATGCTGCCAGGCGAACGACTGGGCTTCGCGCATCTCCAACTCACCCGTCCAACTGAAAACCTTGCAAAAATTCAACCGAACCAACGCATGGGGATAGTCCACGGTCTCGCTCTTCCATGGCGTTGCAGGGCCAATCGTGATGCCGAGTTCTTCCTGTAATTCACGCATCAGCGCTTGTGCCACCGACTCACCCGCTTCCAATTTACCGCCCGGAAACTCCCAATAGCCTTCGTAAGCCTTGCCAACTGGCCGGGAGGTGAGCAAAAACGCGCCATCCGGCCGGATCAGGACACCCACCGCGACGTCAACCAGCGGGCGATCGACGCCCCCTTGGCGTGGCAACGCACCGTCAGCCACCAGCACGCCCCTGCTCATGCGCTGACGGCGTGTTGACCCGCGTAATCACGGGCAAACTGGTAAGCGACGCGACCACTGCGTGAGCCGCGCTCCAAAGCCCAGACCAACGACGCGGGACGAGCAGCCTCAATGGCGGCCGGATTGACGCCAAAGGATGACAACCACTGCGCGACGATCGTCAGGTATTCCGCCTGGGTAAATGGGTAGAAGCTGACCCACAGTCCAAAACGTTCCGACAAAGAAATTTTTTCCTCCACACCCTCACCGGGGTGAACCTCTCCATCGTCGGTATGCGTGTAAGTGAGGTTTTCCTTCATGTACTCCGGCAGCAAATGACGGCGGTTGCTGGTGGCATAAATCAGAACATTGGGGGTTGTCGCAGCGACCGAACCGTCCAGAATCGACTTCAGCGCCTTGTAACCCGGCTCGCCATCTTCAAAGCTCAAGTCATCACAGAAAACGATGAATTTTTCCGCCCGCTCAGAAACCAAGTCAACGATATCGGGCAAATCCACCAGATCCGCCTTGTCGACTTCAATCAAGCGCAAACCTTGCGTAGCGTACTCGTTAAGACAGGCACGGATGAGGGAGGACTTGCCGGTGCCGCGGGCGCCCGTCAGCAAAACGTTGTTCGCGGGTTTGCCCTCGACAAACTGCAGGGTGTTGCGCTGGATTTTTTCTTTCTGGGCTTCAATTTCCTGCAGATCAGACAGGCGCGTGGCCCCAACGTGTCTTACCGGCTCCAGCGCGCCATGACCAGAACTCCGTTTGCGGTAGCGGTAGGCTATGGCGACTGACCAATCGGGGTTGCTAAGCGCCTGCGGCAGTACCGACTCAATGCGGTTGATCAATTGCTCTGCCCGGGCCAAGAAGTGTTCGAACTGGGCGTTCATGAGCGGTAATCGGCGTTGATGGTCACATACTCATGACTCAGGTCACAGGTCCACACGGTGTCAACCGCCTCACCCCGCCCCAAAACAACCCGTACAGTGATCTCGCTCTGCTTCATCACGCGTTGGCCATCCTCTTCACGGTATTGCGGGTGTCGACCACCCTGCACCGCCACATGCACATCGTCCAGATACAGATCAATGCCGCTCTGGTCCAAATCTTCAATACCCGCGTAACCGACAGCGGCCAGGATGCGCCCCAGGTTAGGGTCACTCGCAAAGAACGCGGTTTTAACCAAAGGCGAGTGGGCAATTGCGTAGGCGACCTGGCGGCACTCGGCCGATGTTTTGCCACCCTCGACCTGGATGGCGATGAATTTGGTCGCCCCCTCGCCGTCCCGCACAATCGCTTGTGCCAGCTTTCTGGCCACCTCCAGCATGGCCGCTTTCAGCGCCTGACCGTCTGCAGAGTCGAGTGAATCAATCGGTGCATGGGCCGCCTTGTTGGTGGCAATGACGACAAAAGAGTCGTTGGTAGAGGTATCTCCATCCACCGTCACGCGGTTGAATGACCCCTCCGCCAACGCCAATGCCAGCGCGTGCATGACCGCAGGGCTGACACAGGCATCAGTGGCCATAAAACCTAGCATGGTGGCCATGTTGGGGCGAATCATGCCCGCACCCTTACTGATACCCGTGATGCTTACCTTGGCACCACCGATCACCACCTGCGTACCAAACGCCTTGGCAACGGTATCGGTGGTCATGATGCCTTCGGCAGCACGCAGCCAGTTGGCTTCATGGGCATCGGCCAGCGCGGCATCCAACCCTGCCACCACGCGCTCTATCGGCAAAGACTCCATGATGACACCGGTGGAGAAAGGCAATATTTGCTCCGGCGTCACACCCAACTTGTCCGCCAGCGCGATGCACGAGGTTAAGGCCCGTTGCCGTCCATCCGCACCGGTACCTGCATTGGCGTTGCCGGTGTTGATCACCATCGCCCGGATACCCTGCCCACTGGCCAGATGTTCGCGGCAAATTTGCACCGGGGCGGCACAAAACCGGTTCTGCGTGAACACACCCGCTACCGAGGCGCCGGGTTCAATCAGTACCACTGTCAGGTCTTTGCGATTAGCCTTGCGAATACCGGCCTCAGTGACACCAATGCGCAGGCCTGCCACGGCGTACAACTCTTCGGGGTTGGGGGCGTTCAAGTTAACAGACATGTTTTTCCTTCAATGGGGTTGCGAGATTATCCAGAGATCCAACGCCAAAACAACAATCGGGCCAGTGGCCCGATTGTTCAGCGTCTGGTCAAGTTAGACCAACTTGCCATGGCACTGTTTGTACTTTTTGCCACTGCCACAAGGGCAAAGTTCATTGCGGCCCACCCGGGGGATGGCATCAGCAGCCATCGCCATACGGCGGCCGACCGTTTCCGCATCCACCACCACCTCAACCTCGCCGGTTTCAGTGGGCGCCGTGTAGGTCACGTTTGCAATGCTCTCAGCCCGGCTCTCCATCTCTTGAGCTGCCTGTTCGAGCTGATCGCCAGACTGCACCTTGACGGTCATCAGCACTTTGGTGACTTCGTTTTTAACCGAGTCCAGCAGTTGTCCGAACAGTTCAAACGCCTCGCGCTTGTATTCCTGCTTCGGTTGCTTCTGCGCGTACCCGCGCAAATGAATGCCCTGACGCAAATAATCCAGCGAGCTCAAATGGTCACGCCAATGCGTATCAATGCTTTGCAGCAACACCATGCGCTCGAACTGCGTGAAGTTACCCTCACCGACCAGTGCCAGCTTGGCTGCAAATGCCTGATCGGCCTCGGAGCAGACAGTTTCAACCAAATCTTCATCGGTGATGGCATTGGCGGCGCTCACCTGCGCCTGCAAGGGCACGGCCAGTTGCCACTCATCAGCCAGCAATTTTTCTAGAGCTACCAGGTCCCACTGCTCCTCGACCGACTCCGCAGGCACGTACTGGCGCACCAAATCCTGGAAACAACCCACGCGCAGGGATGCGATCTGGGCGGTCAGGTCGGCTGCATCCAGAATTTCATTACGTTGCTGGTAAATGACCTTGCGCTGGTCGTTTGACACATCGTCGTACTCCAGCAACTGCTTACGCATGTCAAAGTTACGTGCCTCAACTTTGCGCTGGGCACTCTCAATGCTGCGGGTCACGATACCTGCCTCGATGGCTTCGCCGTCCGGCATTTTGAGCCGGTCCATGATGGACTTGACCCGGTCACCCGCAAAAATACGCATCAAAGAGTCGTCCAGACTCAGATAAAACCGCGACGAACCTGGGTCACCCTGCCGACCAGAGCGACCGCGCAGCTGGTTGTCAATGCGCCGAGACTCATGCCGCTCAGTGGCGATGATGCGCAAACCACCCAAGGCCTTCACCTGCTCATGCACCTGGGTCCATTCCGCTCGAAGGGCGTCAATGCGTTCTTTCTTCTGGGCGACGTCCAACGACTCATCAGCCTCAAGAGCTTCTACCGCCTTGCCAATGTTTCCACCCAAAACAATGTCGGTTCCTCGACCCGCCATATTGGTGGCGATAGTGATCATTTTGGGACGTCCTGCCTGCGCCACGATATCGGCTTCACGGGCGTGCTGTTTCGCATTCAGCACCTGGTGTGGCAGCTTCTCCTTCTCCAGCAACTCAGCAATGATCTCCGAGTTTTCAATCGAAGTAGTCCCCACCAATACAGGCTGGCCACGCTCGTAGCACTCCCGAATATCCTTGATAGCAGCCTCGTACTTTTCACGAGTGGTCTTGTACACACGATCCAATTGATCTTCACGACGACTTGGCCGGTTGGGCGGCATGACCAAGGTTTCAAGACCGTAGATTTCCTGAAACTCGTAAGCCTCCGTGTCGGCCGTGCCGGTCATGCCCGCTAACTTGCCGTATAAACGGAAATAATTCTGAAAGGTGATCGAGGCCATCGTCTGGTTTTCAGGCTGAATGGCAACGCCCTCTTTGGCCTCAACCGCCTGATGCAAACCTTCACTCCAGCGGCGCCCCGACATCAACCGGCCTGTGAACTCGTCCACGATCACAATTTCACCCTCTTGAACCACATAGTGCTGATCGCGGTGGTAGAGGTTGTTCGCACGCAAGGCTGCGTACAAGTGATGCATCAAAGTGATGTTCGCAGGGTCGTACAACGTGGCGCCCTCCGGGATGAGTCCCAGACTCAAAAGAATCCGCTCTGCGCTTTCATGCCCCTGCTCGGTCAAAAACACCTGACGACTCTTCTCATCCAGCGTAAAGTCACCCGGCTTGGTAATGCCTTCACCTGTCCGGGGATCAGCCTCACCTTCCTGCCGTTGCAATAAAGGAACGACCTTATTGATAGCGATATATAAATCCGTGTGGTCTTCTGCCTGGCCACTGATGATGAGCGGCGTGCGCGCCTCGTCAATCAAAATGGAGTCAACTTCATCAACGATGGCAAAGTTCAGTCCGCGCTGGACGCGGTCTGCAGCTTCGTACACCATGTTGTCACGCAAGTAATCAAAGCCGTATTCGTTATTGGTGCCATAAGTGATGTCCGCCTGGTAAGCGGCCTGCTTCTCATGACGTGGCATGTTGGGTAAATTGATACCCACCGACAATCCCAAGAAGTTATACAGCTTGCCCATCCACTGCGCATCACGATTTGCCAAGTAGTCATTCACCGTGACCACATGCACGCCTTTGCCAGTCAACGCATTCAGATAAACAGGCAGGGTTGCCGTCAGCGTTTTCCCCTCGCCTGTGCCCATTTCAGAAATTTTGCCATTGTGCAAAGACATGCCACCCAGCATCTGGACGTCAAAGTGACGCATTTTCATGGCGCGCTTGGAGCCTTCGCGCACTACAGCAAAAGCCTCTGGCAGCAACGCATCCAATGTCTCACCATTGACAATTCGCTGCTTGAACTCCGCCGTTTTACCGCGCAAGGCTTCATCTGACAGACCCTCAAATTCGGTCTCCAAGCCATTGATGCGCGCCACGCTTACACGGTATTTTTTGAGAATGCGGTCGTTACGACTGCCAAAGATTTTGGTGAGAATATTTGTGGCCATGAATGCAAGACGAACCCGCCAGCCCGGTTGGACCAACAAAGCAGCGCAATCCTTTTTTTGATCTGAATGAAATGCGGTCTATCCTGCAAAACGCAACCATCGAAGGCAAATACGCAGGGCAGTAATGACCAAGCTGGGTATTTTACCTTTGCACTGGAAAATACCACGTACCGTCAAAGTTGGACACAGCGATCAGCGTCGTGAGAAACACTTCCGCGATAATCCGGTCCGGCGGCTTTTCCAATATCCGCACACCATGAATCGACGCCACCACTCTGTCACTATTCTCCAAGCCAGCCAAGACTCACCGACTTTTGCTCGCTTGACCGAATTAACGCGTGAATCCGTGGCACGCCTGCGTGCCGTCGAATTTCTGATACCGCAGTCTCTGCGCGCCTCAGTTACAGCTGGCCCGATTGATGGCCCAGTCTGGTGCCTGATTTTGGACAACAATGCCGCGGCTGCAAAAATACGCCAACTGGCGCCATCGTTGCAATCACATTTACGAGTCAAAGGCTGGGATGTGAGCAGCATTCGATTAAAGGTTCAAATTAGCAAACGCCTTTGAGCCCGCAGTCTAGTTAGCAAACAGGTGGCATAAGAGATTGATTGACCAATGAAAAAGGCCTCCGAGTATCGCTACTTGGAGGCCTTTGTCTTAACTACTGGTGCCGATTGTCGGATTCGAACTGACGACCTACCGCTTACAAGGCGGTTGCTCTACCAACTGAGCTAAACCGGCATTCTTCTATTTTAGCGGACTCTGAAAGCCTCTTTGAGAGAGGCCCGAAGATTATTTGACTCTTTTGAGTTTGGCCCCAGCCGTAGGCGGCTGAGGCGCCGGTGGGAGGTCATCCGCATCAGCAAGTGGCTCAGGATTTTTAACACTGGTCAAACGTGTTGACTTGGGCTTGGGCGCCTGTGGCCGTACCACATCCTCACCCACACCAGAGCAATCGGGTGCCAACCCTAGGTCAGCACCTGCCTTGGCAGGCGCAAGCGGAAACGACATCCCCTGGCCATTTTCCTTTGCATAAATCGCCATCACACGCTCAATTGGCACCATGATTTCCCGAGGGGTCCCGGCAAACCGCGCCTTGAATTCAATGAACTCGTTCCCCAATTTGAGTGCACTGGTGGCGTCAATGCTGACATTCAGAACAATTTCATTATTTCGAACAAACTCACGCGGCACTTGCACACTGCCATCAACTGCAACGGCGACATAAGGCGTCAAACCGTTATCCGTGCACCATTCATAAATGGCGCGCACCAAGTAGGGCCGAGTAGAACTGGTGTCTGGAGCGTTAATCATCGGTCAAACTCAGATGAACACCTTACTTGCGCATCACTTTTTCAGATGGAGTCAGCGCTTCAATGTACGCGGGACGCGAGAAAATTCTCTCGGCATACTTGAGCAAAGGTGCTGCGTTTTTACTCAAGTCGATACCGTAGTAATCCAAACGCCAAAGCAAAGGCGCAATTGCCACATCCAACATCGAAAAACCGTCGCCCAGCATGTATTTATTCTTCAAAAATACAGGGGCCAATTGTGTCAAGCGATCGCGAATATGCGCGCGCGCCTTCTCCAATACCTTTTCATTGCTCTTGGAAGCACGGGACTCCAGCGTTGAAACATGAACGAACAATTCCTTCTCAAAATTCAGAAGGAACAAACGAACACGTGCACGATCGACAGGGTCACCGGGCATTAACTGTGGATGCGGGAAGCGTTCGTCAATGTACTCATTAATGATGTTTGACTCGTACAAAATCAGGTCTCGCTCAACCAATATGGGCACTTGACCATAGGGGTTCATCACATTGATGTCTTCTGGCTTGTTGTACAAATCCACGTCGCGGATTTCAAAGTCCATGCCTTTTTCAAACAAGACAAAACGGCAGCGATGAGAAAAAGGGCAGGTAGTACCTGAATACAACACCATCATGGCGGGAGCTCCTATAAATCAAAAAGAGTGGGGTGCTTGCGGCAGTCCCACTCTGAAAATCCTGAGATCGCTCTTTTAAGCAAATCTCAAGCTATTGCCTGTGCTACTTGACGTCTTTCCAATAAGCCGCATTCAGTCGCCATGCAAAGAAGGTGAAGACACCCAAGAAAATCAGAACCCAAATACCAATTCGCACACGGGTATTTTGGGCTGGCTCTCCCATCCACTGCAAATAGCTGACCAAATCCCCCACCGCTTGGTCGTACTGCAAAGGCGTCATCGTGCCTGGCGTGATCTGTTCCCAATTTTTGAATTTTTTGACTGTATGGCCGTGGTCAGTAACTTCTTCGAAGACAGGACGACGATCACCCTGCAACTCCCACAGCACGTGCGGCATCGCGACATTCGGGAACGCCAGATTGTTCCAGCCGGTCGGCTTGGCTTCATCTTTGTAAAAAGTACGCATGTAGGTGTACAGGTAGTCTGCACCAGAGCCACCTGAGCCTGCGCGTGAACGGGCAATCACAGTCAAGTCTGGCGGATTGACACCAAACCAGGCTTTAGCCTGCTGAGGGTCAATAGCCGCCTTCATGGTCTCTCCAACTTTGGCGTTAGTTACCAAGAGGTTGTCCTTGATCTGGTCTTGCGTCAGTCCGATATCTTGCAAGCGGTTGTACCGCATGAATGCAGCGGAGTGGCAGTTCAGGCAGTAGTTAACAAACAACTTTGCGCCGTTTTGCAACGCCGCCATGTCGTTGGTCTTTTTGGGCGCCTTATCCCAAGCCATGCCGCCACCGGCCGCCTGAGCACCTGCTGCCAAACCCAACGCCAAAGCTAAACCAAGAGTAAATTTTTTTATGAAAAGCATGTTGTTTCTCCGATCAATGCGCCGTGAAGGTGACACGGTCAGGCACTGGCTTGGATTTACCAAGGCGGCTCCACCAAGGCATCAAAAGAAAGAATCCAAAATAGAACAAGGTACCCAACTGTGCCACTCGCCCACCAATATCGGAAGGCGGCAAGATGCCGAGGTAGCCCAATACAAAGAAGTTGATAACAAACACGCCGTACATGTATTTGTGCCAATCTGGACGGTACCGAATTGACTTTACGGGGCTGTAATCGAGCCAAGGCAAGAAGAACAAAATAACAACGCCACCACCCATGGCAACCACGCCCCAGAATTTGGCATCAATCGCCATCATCATGGCGGCCACTGCAACAGCAACACCCACGATAGCGACCTTAAACAGATTGGCCATTTTCACTTTAGCCACAGCAAGCACCGCCCCCAACAACACGCAAGCGATCAACACGTACATCATTTCAGACGTAACGGCACGCAGCATGGAATAGAAGGGAGTGAAGTACCAGACCGGCGCAATGTGCAGAGGCGTCTGGAATGGATCTGCAGGGATGAAGTTGTTGAACTCCAGGAAATAACCACCCATCTCCGGGGCAAAGAACACGATTGCCGTGAAAGCCATCAAAAAGACGCTGACGGCGAAGATGTCATGCACAGAGTAGTAAGGGTGGAAAGGAATGCCATCCAAAGGACGACCATTCGCGTCTTTGGTCGCCTTGATCTCAATGCCATCCGGATTATTGGAGCCGACTTCATGCAGCGCAATGATGTGTGCCACAACCAAACCCAGCAAGACGAGTGGTACGGCGATCACGTGGAAACTGAAGAAACGGTTCAACGTAGCGTCACCAACCACAAAATCACCGCGAATCAGCAGCGCCAGATCGGGACCAACGAACGGGATGGCGGCAAACAGGTTAACAATCACCTGCGCACCCCAGTAGCTCATCTGCCCCCAAGGCAGCAGATAACCCATGAATGCTTCGGCCATCAAGGCAAGGAAAATACCGCAACCGAAAATCCAGATCAATTCACGCGGCTTTCGGTAGCTACCGTACATGAGTCCCCGGAACATGTGCAGATAAACGACCACAAAGAATGCCGAAGCACCTGTGGAGTGCATGTAGCGGATCAACCACCCCCAAGGCACATCCCGCATGATGTATTCAACTGAGGCAAAAGCCAGAGCTGCATCCGGCTTGTAATGCATCACCAAAAAGATGCCGGTCACAATTTGAATGACCAGCACCAGCAAGGACAGCGAGCCAAAGATGTACCAAAAGTTGAAGTTTTTGGGCGCGTAGTACTCGCTCATGTGCTCTTTGAAGAGCTTGGACGCCGGGAAACGGTTGTCAACCCAATTCAGCAGCTTCTCGCCTGCCGGTGCATTGGGGGAAATCTCGTGGTATTCAGCCATGTTATTTTTCCTTAGGCTTTCTTGTCTTCGCCAATGAGCAACTTGGTGTCAGAGAGGTAAATGTGGGGAGGCACTTCGAGGTTATCGGGCGCTGGCACATTCTTGTATACCCGTCCCGCCAAATCAAAAGCCGAGCCGTGGCAAGGGCAAAAGAAACCGCCTTGCCAGTCACCAGGCAAAGATGGCTGCGCACCCGTTTCGAACTTATCCGAAGGTGAGCAACCCAAGTGGGTACAAATACCGACAGCTACAAAATACTCGGGCTTGATCGACCGGACATCATTGCGGGCGTACTCAGGTGCTTGCTCAGTGGGCTTGCGCTCAGATTTTGGATCAGCCAGCAGAGCGTCGAGCTTGGGCAACGCGGCCAACTGCTCTGGCGTGCGGCGCATGATCCAGACTGGCTTGCCTCGCCACTCAACCGTCATCTTCTCCCCGGGACGCAGAGCTGAAATATCAGCTTCTACTGCAGAACCTGCCGCTTTTGCTTTTTCGGACGGCTGAAAACTACTGACGAAGGGCACTGCAACTGCAAGACCGCCCGCTGCACCAGCACAACTGGACGCGATAAGCCACGTTCGTTTGCTGGAGTCGATCTGGCCGCTGCCAGCAAGGGTTTCACTCATGGGAATCCTCAATGAAAAATCGCTACTTGGATTGGTGCGGCATTGTAACTGAGCGTTTTTGACGACAAGCTTGCAATAGTTTGACCCTACGCGAGCCCGGGCGAACTATGATTTGCGCCTCTCAATTCAGGAGTTTTATATGAGCATGCTGCAAGAGTTCAAAGAATTTGCCGTCAAAGGCAACGTGATGGATTTGGCCGTTGGCGTGATCATTGGGGGTGCGTTTGGCAAGATTGTGGAATCCGTCGTGGGGGACCTCATCATGCCGGTGATTGGCGCAGTTGTAGGCAAGCTGGACTTCTCGAACCTTTTCCTGGTTTTGGGTCAGGCGCCTGAAGGCACGGCCATGACCCTGGATGCACTGAAAAAGGCCGGCGTTCCCGTGTTGGCTTACGGCAACTTCATCACGGTGGCCGTTAATTTCGCGATTTTGGCATTCATCATTTTCATCATGATCAAGCAGATCAACCGCCTCAAGAAAGAAGCACCTGCGGCACCAGCCGCACCGGCAGCCACAGCAGAAGATGTGCTGCTGCTGCGCGAAATCAGAGACAGCCTGAAGAAGTAGTGGCGACCCCACAGGCGCCCATCAAGCACCCCTTGCCAAGCTGGCAACAACTTGACCAAGCCGTCAGGCAGACGCCGGCAGTGTCAGTTGTCGGGCCATTCGAATGGCGGCCAGCAAGCTGGATGGGTCGGCTCGGCCAGTACCGGCAATGTCAAAGGCGGTTCCATGGTCGGGACTGGTTCGTACCAAGGGCAAGCCCAGTGTGACGTTCACACCTCTATCAAGACCCTGATATTTAACCGGTATCAGCCCTTGGTCGTGGTACATGGCCACCACCACATCGAATTCACCGGGATGATCTGACGTCGCGCGAGCGCGCATGAACACAGTGTCGGGCGCCAGCGGGCCGGTCACCATCAAGCCCTGCTTGCAGGCCGTAGCAATGGCGGGGCCAATGATCTCGATCTCTTCGCTGCCAAACCGCCCCCCCTCACCCGCATGAGGGTTCAATCCAGCCACCCCAATGCGGGGCCTGCGACCCAAAACGGCCGACAAGGACTGGTCGGTAATGAGCAATGTCTCCAGCACGTTGTTGAGGGTGACCGCTTCTATCGCGTGACGCAATGACATGTGAATGGACACCAACACCACCCGCAACTCGTCATTGGCCAGCATCATGCGCACGGGCACGCTACTCACGGGCCGCCCGAGGTGCGCTGCGGCAAGTGTTTGCAACAGCTCGGTATGCCCCGGATAGACCTCGTAACCGTTCCCAGCCAGGACCAGTGCTTCTTTGTTCAGCGGCGCCGTCACCAACGCGGCCAACTCCCCTCGCAAAGCCGCCTGCGCGGCCCAGACCACGCAATCGGCAGCCAGACGTCCCGCACTCGCGCTGAGACGCCCCATAGGTACCAAATCATTCAGGGCACCCACTTGCAATACCGGCAGACAGCGCGGGGGAACATCGGCCACCTCGTCAGCAGAGGCAATGACAGCCACCGGCATGGGCAACTCACCGGCACAAACTTGTTGAACCGCCCGCCTCAAGGTTGCCCGATCGCCAACCACAAAGCACCCTCGCGTGACCTCAGGGGCGTCTCTGAAGGCTTTGACGATAATTTCAGGGCCGATGCCAGCGGGGTCGCCGAGCGTGATGGCAATGGGTTTGGTCATGGTTTCTGTCGTTTTAGTTAGAGAAGCCGGCGCAAAAGTCAGGCCGGGTTGTCGATGTCGATGAATTCATGCGCCACACCCAACTGCGCGGCAATGTGTCCTGCCACCGCGGGCGCACCATAGCGCTCACTGGCGTGATGACCACATGCCAGGTACGCAACGCCACACTCCCGGGCATAGTGCGCCTGCGGCTCGGATATTTCACCCGTGATGAAAGCGTCCGCGCCCGCCGCAATGGCAGCTTCAAAATAATTTTGTGCGCCACCCGTGCACCATGCTATTTTTTTAATAGCATTACATCCTTTATGAACAAGGGTTACAGACCTATTTAATTTATTTTCTAAGTGCTTGGCAAGCACACCGGCACTGGCAAACTCTTCACTATCCGCGCGCTCACCCAGACACCCCAACGCCTGCTCGCCAAACTGAGCAACGACTCGCAAGCCCAACAACTTGCCCAGTTGAGCGTTGTTGCCCAGTTCGGGGTGGGCATCAAGCGGCAGGTGGTAAGCGAACAGGTTGATGTCGTACCTCAGGAGCAAGGCCAGGCGCCGCTTCATCCAGCCGGTGACGCGCCCATCCTGACCACGCCAGAAAAGTCCGTGATGAACAAAAATGGTGTCGGCTTGCGCCGCAATTGCCGCCTCGATCAAGGCTCGGCTGGCGGTAACCCCGGACACGATCTTTCTGACCCGATCAACCCCCTCCACCTGTAAACCATTGGGGCCAAAGTCGCGAAAGCGCTCCGGCTGAAGCAGTGCGTCAAAGGCCTGCAGAAGTTGCGTGCGATCGGTCGTATCAGTCATGTTGATGAGAAAAGTTTTGAGCGTTGACTGCAGTCATGGGGCTCGCTTGATTGTCGGCTCCATCGCGTCACCGTCGCCAGCCTCCGCTGCGACGGACCAATCCAAAGTGCTGTCACAGCCCTGCCCTGCGGCAATCCAGCGCTTGGCCAGACGCCCTAGCGCCGGTGACACCCAAGGGATGAGACCGTGCAAACGGGCAGGCCAACGACTTCGCAAGAAATCCGCTGGTTCTGCTACGGCGACGCACCGGTATTGCTGAACCTCCGGGATCCAGCGCACCGCCACGCAAGCGCCGTGGCGGCGACGCGACAGCACCACGCCCAGCGGGCAAGGCTCCAACAAGCAACACAGACCACAGCCGTTGCATGGCGCACCGGTATCTGGCTTGGGACTGGCCTCCACGTGAATTTGAATGATATGGTGACTCATGACGCTCATTGGGAAACTTTAGTGGCCGGCCAATAACCGGGCGTCCGCAGGCAGCGCCCATTCCACTGCCCGAATTAAACACGGGCTCTACAATTTGTCATTGTCTTGCGAATTCCTTCGCTCCACCCAGCGCGGCTTGCCGCCCCCACTACATGAAACGTTTTTGGCTGTTATTTTCCCAAGCGGTGACCATTTTTGTGGCCGCCTACTTTGTGGTGAGCACCCTCAAGCCTGGCTGGCTGGGCGGACGATTCAATGCCTCTGACACCATTGCCTTGATGGAGGTGGCTGCGCCCAGTGCTGACAATGTCCCCGCAGGCAGCTTCCGACTGGCCGCCCAAAAATCATCGGCGGCCGTGGTCAGTATCAACACCAGCAAGGCAGCGCAACGCAACCCCCACAGCGAAGACCCCTGGTTCAAGTTTTTTTATGGCAACCAGGGCAACTCTCCCCAAGTCGGACTGGGCAGCGGCGTGATTGTCAGCGCCAGTGGCTACATTTTGACCAACAACCACGTGGTGGAAAGCGCCGACGAAATCGAAGTGACGCTCAACGATGGACGCCGTGCGCGCGCCAAGGTCATCGGCACCGATCCGGATTCTGATTTGGCAGTGCTCAAAATCGATCTGGACCGGCTACCAGCCATCGTGCTGGGCAATTCAGACGCTTTGCAGGTAGGCGATCAGGTACTGGCGATTGGCAACCCGTTCGGCGTGGGTCAAACCGTGACCGGCGGCATCATCAGCGCCTTGGGGCGCAACCAGCTGGGCATCAACACCTTTGAAAACTTCATCCAGACCGATGCCGCCATCAACCCCGGCAACTCGGGTGGCGCGCTGGTCGACACCAGCGGTAACTTGCTCGGCATCAACACCGCTATCTACTCCCGCTCAGGGGGCAGCATGGGCATCGGGTTTGCCATTCCGGTGTCCACCGCCAAGCTGGTGCTGGAAGGCATTGTGAAAGATGGCCAGGTCACCCGGGGCTGGATTGGTGTGGAACCCAATGAGTTGTCGCCGGAACTGGCGGAGACTTTCGGTGTTCAAGCCAAAGAGGGCGTGATCATCACGGGTGTCTTGCAAAACGGACCAGCGGCACAAGCGGGCATCCGTCCCGGGGACGTGATTATCCAAGTCGAGGGGAGTCAGGTGAAAAATGTGGCGGAGTTGCTGTCGAGTGTGGCGGCGTTGAAGCCAGGCGTTGCGTCCGAATTCAATGTACTACGCCGGGAAAGCAAAGTCACACTTTCCGTAACACCTGGCACTCGGCCGAAACCGAAGCAGCAATAACGCCGCTCGGAAACCGCTTTAAAAATCAAGACGCTGAAGTTTCAGCGTTGTCGTCAGGTGCTTGCGTGTGTTTGATGAACAACTGCGCGGCCCAAATACCAACTTCATACAGAAGGCACATCGGAATAGCCAGTGCCAATTGCGAGACCACGTCAGGCGGCGTGACAATGGCCGCAATGATGAACGCGAGCACAACAAAGTAGCCCCGAAACTCTTTGAGTTTTTCGACACTGACAATGCGCATTCGGGCCAAGACAATGACCACGATAGGCACCTCAAAGGCCAGGCCAAAGGCCAGGAACATGGTCAACACGAAGCTCAAATAAGCTTCAATGTCAGGTGTCGCGGTAATGCTTTTGGGCGCAAAGCTCTGAATAAAACTGAACACCTGGCCAAACACAAAGAAGTAACAAAACGCTACCCCAAAGAAAAACAGCAAGGTGCTGGAAGCCACCAACGGCAGCACCAGTTTTTTCTCATGGGTGTAAAGCCCGGGCGCCACAAAGGACCAGACTTGCCACAGCACCACTGGCAAAGCCAGCAAAAAGGCCGTCATCATCAGCACCTTGAGAGGTACCATGAAGGGGGAGATCACCGAGGTGGCAATCAGGGTGGCGCCCTTGGGCAAATGGGCTACCAAAGGGGCGGCCAACAAATCGTACAAGGCCGCAGGGCCGGGAAACAGCGCAAGCACAATAGCGACCGCTACCACGGCCACCATGGCTTTGACCAACCGGTCGCGCAACTCGACGAGGTGTTGGACAAAAGGTTGTTCAGTGCCGGCGAGTTCGTCTTTGGGGGTGGAGGAATCAGTCATCAACTCAATCTTTGAGGCCGGTACCGGGCCACGCGCGCCGCCCCGGACAAGGCCCGGGTACGGGTTCCTGTGCGAGCCTTGTACCATTTGGGCGTAGCGCCCTGTTTCACGCGCCACTTTTTCTGGGGATGCCGGTACTCGGGCACAGCACTTGGCGTGTCGTAGCCGATTGCGCTGGTAGAGGAGTCTGTCGCCTCAGCCCACGACTTTTCAAAATCGCTGGCATTGGTCTGAATGCTGCTCTCTACGTCACGGGCAGCCCCCTCGACCGACTCTTTCATTTTCTTGAGTTCGTCAAGCTCCATGGAGCGACTGACCTCCGCCTTCACGTCTGACACGTAGCGCTGCGCCTTGCCCAGCATCGTGCCGACCATGCGGGCCACGCGTGGCAACTTCTCGGGGCCAATGACGATCAGCGCCACCGCGCCGATCAGGGCCATTTTCGATATGCCTAAATCAATCATGTCGGCCGTGCGTCAGTCTGATCAGACATTCAGGACTTCTGCTTGGCTTCCACGTCGATCGTGGTCTTGTCAGCCGCCGCTGTGCTGGCCACTTTGGCGCTTGCTGTGTCGGACTTGTCATCCGCCGCAGCACCGCCGTCTTTCATGCCGTCTTTAAAACCCTTGACCGCGCCACCCAAGTCGCCACCAATGTTTTTCAGCTTTTTAGTGCCAAACACCATGACCACGATCAAGAGCACGATCAACCAATGCCAAATGGAAAATGAACCCATATATTTCTCCTAACGAATTAATGAAATTTTAGTCGGCCCTACCGGGCCGCACCCCACCCCACCGGAAATTAACCCCTGAGCCAGGGTCGTGGGCCACCCATCACATGAATGTGCAAATGATGCACCTCTTGCCCGCCTTGCGCCCCTGTGTTGCTCACGATACGAAAGCCGCCGTCCGGGTAAGGCTCGCAGCCGGCCTGCAACGCCAACTGAGGTGCCAACACCATCATGCGCCCCATCAAACCAGCATGCGCTGGCTCAATGTGCGCCAGAGAGGGGATGTGCAGCTTGGGAATCATCAGGAAATGCACCGGCGCCCAAGGGTGAATGTCGTTGAAAACAAATATCTCGTCATCCTGGTACACGATCTTGGAAGGAATTTTTCCCGCCACGATTTTGCAAAACAGGCAGTCCGGGTCGCTCTGAACCATCTCTGTTGTCATGCCCCTTGCCCCATTTCAAGCCCTTTGTTCATCCGGACCAGTCCGGTCACGATTCGGTATAAAAACCAGATGGAAATCACCAGCCAGGCGATCCAGCCCGGCAGGATAAAGAGGAACCAAAGCGGCGCGGTCACCGCATAAAGCACGGCCGCAATGATCACCGTGCGGATTCGCCATGAGAAGTGAGAGGCGTGCCACGTGCCTTCAGCCTCTGACCGCTTCACGAGGTCCATAACCAAGGCCACAATCAACAGCACCGGACCAAACTGACCACCCGGAATCAGCGCACCCACCGCCACGATGAGGTGCAGGATGTAGCTGATGGTGCCCACCGTGTTGAGCGACTGCAGCTTTTGCAATTGGGCTTGGTCCAAAGCGGGATCCTTGGCGGGGTTGGTGAAATCTTGGGTCATGTGGCTTGGGCTTCACGCGCCAGAGCCTTGCGCAAGGCTTTTTCCTCAATCCCGCTGGTGCCCAGGCGGCGGTCCAGTTCGGCGACCACGTCAGCGGGTTTCAGGCCGTAGTGGGCCAGCGCCACCATGCAGTGAAACCAAAGGTCAGCCACCTCATAAACAACTTTGGTTTTGTCGCCGCCATGGTCAGCATCTTTGGCGGCCATCACTACCTCAGTGGCTTCCTCGCCAATTTTTTTCAAAAAGGCGTCGGGACCCTTGTGCAACAAGCGCGCCACGTAGCTGGTCGTGGCGTCGCCGCCGTTGTGCGGCAGGCGGCTCTCGATCACTTCGGCCAAGTGGGCCAGTGAATCAACGGATGACAGAGGAGGTAAAGACATGGCTGCTTACTTGTAGATAGTTTGCGGGTCTTTCAAGACCGGCTCGGTGACTTTCCACTCGCCGTTCTCGTAAACCGTGAAAAAACAACTGTGCCGGCCCGTGTGGCAGGCGATCGATTGGGCGGCGTGGTCCGCGCTGTCTGGCATTTGGGCCGGTTGGGTGACCTTGAGCAAAATCACGTCGTTGTCGCAGTCCATGCGAATCTCGTGCACGGTTTGCACGTTACCCGACTCTTCGCCCTTGAACCACAGCTTGTTGCGCGAGCGGCTGAAGTACACCGCCTGACCCAGCTCCGCGGTCTTTTGCAAGGCCTCGCGGTTCATCCAGGCGAACATGAGGATGTCGTTTGTGCCCTGCTCTTGCGCAATGACCGGAACCAAGCCTTTGGCATCCCAGCGAATATGTTTTAACCAATTCATCGGGGCATTGTCCGTGATTTGAAATGACTACTGAATAGATAGCTACTCACGCAGCATCCACGCGGGCTAGAGGCCAAAAAGACGTAAAAATCAGGCCCTACAGTCGAACCGGAATGCCACGCTCGGCCATGCGGGCCTTGGCCTGACCGACGGTGTACTCGCCGTAGTGAAAGATGCTGGCGGCCAGCACCGCGTCGGCGCCGCCCAGTTGGATGCCATCGGCCAGATGGTCGAGGTTGCCAACGCCGCCCGAGGCAATCACGGGCACATTGATGGCATCGCTCACGGCGCGCGTCAGCGCCAAGTCAAAACCGGCCTTGGTGCCATCACGGTCCATGCTGGTCAGCAAAATTTCACCTGCGCCAAACTCGGCCATTTGGGTGGCCCAGGCCACCGCGTCCAGGCCTGTGTTCTTGCGCCCACCGTGGCTGTAAACGTCCCAGCCCTCGCCGCGGGTCAGCATGTCGTCGCCAAAACGGCGCTTGGCGTCAATCGCCACCACGATGCACTGGGCGCCGTACTTGGCGGATGCGTCCTTGATGACCTGCGGGTTGGCCAAGGCGGCCGAATTGAAGCTGGTCTTGTCCGCCCCGGCGTTCAGCAGGCGGCGCACATCGTCCACCGTGCGCACACCACCGCCCACCGTCAGGGGAATGAACACCTTGGAGGCCACGGCCTCAATGATGTGCAAAATCATGTCGCGGCCGTCGCTGGTCGCGGTGATATCGAGAAAAGTCAGTTCGTCGGCACCCTGCTCGTTGTAGCGCGCGGCGATTTCCACCGGGTCCCCGGCGTCACGCAGTTCGACAAAATTGACGCCTTTGACGACGCGACCGCCGGTCACGTCAAGGCAGGGAATGATGCGTTTGGCTAGCACGTGCGGTCAGCCGTTCAGTTCATCAGCGCGCTCTTGCGCAGCTTCAAAATCGAGGTCGCCCGAGTAAATGGCACGGCCACAAATGACGCCTTCAACACCGTCGTCTTCCACCGCGCACAGGGCGTCGATGTCGGCCATGTTGCTCAGGCCGCCCGACGCGATGACCGGAATGCTCAGCGCTTGCGCGAGGCGCACCGTGGCGTCGACGTTGATGCCCGTGAGCATGCCGTCGCGGCCGATGTCGGTGTAGATGATGGATTCGACGCCAAAGCCTTCAAAGCGCTTGGCCATCTCGATCACGTCATGGTGCGTGACTTTGCTCCAGCCGTCGGTGGCAACTTTGCCGTCTTTGGCATCCAGGCCCACGATGATGTGGCCGCCGAAGGCGTTGCAGGCGTCCTGCAAAAAACCGGGGTTTTTGACGGCGGCGGTACCAATGATGACGTAGCGCAAGCCGGCATCCAGGTAACGCTCAATGGTGTCCAGGTCACGAATGCCGCCACCGAGCTGCACGTCCACCTCGCTGCCAATTTCCTTGAGGATTTTGCGAATGGCAATCTCGTTTTTCGGCTGCCCCGCAAAAGCGCCGTTCAGGTCCACCAGGTGCACGCGCCGGGCGCCTTTGGCGACCCAGGCGCGGGCCATGACCGACGGGTCTTCGCCAAAAGTGGTGGATTGGTCCATGTCGCCTTGTTTGAGGCGTACGCAGTGGCCGTCTTTTAAGTCAATTGCAGGGATTAAAAGCATGATGCTTCAGGTTGAGGGAGGAAAGGGAAAGAGCGAAAGAGAACTCGGCGTGCGCGCGAATGTCAGGGATTCCAGTGAAGGAAATTCCGGTAGAGGGACAAACCGTGTTCGGCACTTTTTTCAGGGTGGAATTGCGTCGCAAAAATATTATCGCGCGCAATGGCCGAGGTGAAACGCGTGCCGTAGTCGGTCTCGCCCACGCTGTGGCGTGCATCCGACGGTTGGGCGTAAAAACTGTGCACGAAATAAAAGTAGCTGCCGTCAGGTACCTCGCCCCACACCGGGTGCGGTGCACCACCATGGTTGTTGCGGTAGACCTGGTTCCAGCCCATTTGCGGCACTTTGTAGCGGCTGCCGTCGGGTTGCAATTGCCCGATCAAATCGAACTTGCGAACCTCGCCGTGGATCAGGCCCAGGCCCGGCGTATTGCCCTCGGCGCTGTGGTCCAGCAACATTTGCATGCCCACGCACACGCCAAAGAGGGGTTTGTTGGCAGCGGCCTCCAGCACCGACTGCTGCAAGCCCGACTCGCGCAGCTCGCGCATGCAGTCCGGCATGGCGCCCTGCCCTGGCAAGACCACGCGCTCAGCAGCGCGCACCTCGTCGGGGTTGGCCGTGATCACCACCGTGAAGCCGCTGCCGGCGGCGGCGGCTTGCACGGCTTGCGACACCGAGCGCAGGTTGCCCATGCCGTAATCGACCACGGCGACCGTTTTGGGCCGCACACCTTTTACTTCAAAATTCATAGCTACTCACGCTTGACTGACGGGGGCTAGAGGCCAATTTGACTTATAAAACTACAAAGAACCCTTGGTCGAAGGGATCATGCCCACGGCCCGGGGGTCAAATTCGAGTGCACTGCGCAGGGCACGGGCAAAGGCCTTGAACACGGTCTCGGCCTGGTGGTGCGCGTTTTCGCCACGCAAGTTGTCGATGTGCACGGTCGCAAAGGCGTGGTTCACAAAGCCCTGGAAAAACTCATGCGTCAGTTGGGTGTCAAACGCGCCAATCATGCCGCTCTTGAACGGCACGTTCATGATGAGACCGGGACGACCCGACAGGTCGATGACGACGCGGGACAGCGCCTCGTCCAGCGGCACATAGGCGTGGCCGTAGCGGCGAATGCCTTTTTTGTCGCCCACCGCTTTGTGTACGGCTTGGCCCAGGGCAATGCCCACGTCTTCAACAGTGTGGTGGCCGTCGATGTGCAGGTCGCCGTCGGCGTGAATGTCGAGGTCGATCAGACCGTGGCGGGCAATCTGGTCGAGCATGTGGTCAAAAAACCCGATACCGGTGTGCAGCTTGGCCACACCGGTGCCGTCCAGATTGACCTTGACCGTGATTTTGGTCTCGGCGGTGTTGCGGGTGACTTCCGCAAGGCGCGGGGCGACAGGAGCTGTGGAGGCGGTCATAGGGATTCTCGTAAGGCGGCCAGCATGCGCTGGTTTTCATCGGCGGTGCCGACGGTCAGGCGCAGGCAATTGGCCAGCAAGGGGTGCATTTTAGAAACGTTCTTGATCAGCACTTGGCGCGCCTTCATGCCGTCGAAGGTTTTTTGCGCGTCTGGCACGCGCACAAGCACCATATTGGCGTCACTGGGGTAGGTCTGCACGCCGGGCAGCGCGGCCAACGCGTCCATCAGCAGTGCGCGCTGCGCCCGCAAATCGGCGGCTTGCGCAGCAAACACGGCTTGGTGTTCCAGCGCAAACAAGGCGCACTCGCAGTTCAGGCTGCTGATGTTGTAGGGCGGGCGCACCTTGTCAATCTCGGCAATCAGCGCCTGGGCGCCCATCATGTAACCCAGTCGCACCCCGGCCAGCCCAAACTTGCTGAGGGTGCGCATGAGCAGCACATGAGGGTGGCGCGCCAGCCGGTCGATGTAACTCTTGCTGGAGAACGGCTGGTAGGCCTCGTCCATGACCACCAAGCCGCCCTGCGCGCCCACGGCCTGCACGATGTTCTCGATGACCGCGTCATCCCACAGATTGGCGGTGGGGTTGTTGGGGTAAGCCAGGTAAGTGATGGTGGGTCGGTGCTCGGCAATGGCGGCCAGCATGGCGGCCTCGTCCAACTCAAACTCAGCGGTCAGCGGCACACCGTGAAAGGCCAGGCCCTGCAGCTGCGCGCTCATGGCGTACATCACGAAACCCGGCACGGGCGCCAGCACGCTGGCGGGCTTGAAGCCGTTGGCGGCACTCGGCGGCACGACGCAGGCCAGCGCCAACAGGCTGATCAGCTCGTCCGAGCCATTGCCCAGCATCAGGTCGCAGCCTTCGGGCAGGCCGGCATACGCGGCCAAGGCCTGGCGCAGCTCGTGGGTGCGGCCATCGGGGTAGCGGTTCAGCGCCAGCGCACCCAGGCGCTGGCCCA
>CAZLRQ010000001.1:29026-31478 GCA_964562035.1 uncultured Rhodoferax sp.
TGGGTGCGGCCATCGGGGTAGCGGTTCAGCGCCAGCGCACCCAGGCGCTGGCCCAGCGCGGCTTGCAGGTCAGCGCTCAAGCGGTGCGGATTTTCCATCGCGTCCAGCTTCACCATGCCGGCGGCGTCCTGCACCACGTAGGCGTGCATGGCCTGCACATCAGGGCGAATACAACGGGCAATCAGGGCGCGGGTGGGGTCGGACAGGGTGTCAGTCATGCTTGGAGCGTGGGTCATCAAGAAAAATTAGCAGGTGTAGGCCGATGCCAGCGCGTTGACCATGACCAGTTGCGCGGGCATGTCGGCTTCATAGACATCGCTGTTGCGCCGCAGTTCGGCCCGGAACAAGGATTGGGCCATGCTGGGTTCCAGGCGGCGGCCGTTGACACAAAAAAGCGGTTTGGTGCCTTGGCGTATTGCCGCGCTGTTGGCTTCCAGAGCGCCCTCCAGCAGACCCACCAGGTAATACTGCGCGTAGTTGGAGGTGGGCTCTTTGGCCTCGTCCAGCAAGCGAAACTCGCGCAGGTTCATGGCCGAGGCCTGGCCCATCCAGCCGGACAGGGCCAACATCAACGCCAAGACCCGCCAAAGTGTCATTTCAAGCGCATTTCAGCCGCGCGGGCGTGGGCCTGCAAACCTTCGCCGTGGGCCAGCACCGAGGCAATGCGCCCCAGGGTCTGGGCACCGGCTTCGCTCACCTCAATCAGGCTGCTGCGTTTTTGGAAGTCATAGACCCCCAGCGGCGAGCTGAAGCGCGCCGTGCCGCTGGTGGGCAGCACATGGTTAGGGCCGGCGCAGTAGTCGCCCAGCGATTCGCTGGTGAAAGCGCCCAGAAAGATGGCCCCGGCGTGCTTGAGCAAGGGCTCCCAGCGGTGCGGGTCACGGCTGCTCACCTCCAGGTGTTCGGGAGCGATGCGATTGCTGATGTCACAGGCCTCTTCCATGCTGCGCGTGTGGATCAAGGCGCCGCGCCCGGTCAGCGACTTGGCAATGATTTCGGCGCGCGGCATCTCCGGCAGCAGGCGGTTGATGCTGGATTGCACCTGAGCGATGTAGTCAGCGTCGGGGCACAGCAAAATGCTCTGCGCCAACTCGTCGTGTTCGGCCTGGCTGAAGAGGTCCATGGCCACCCAGTCGGGCGGCGTGCTGCCATCGGCCAAGACCAAAATCTCGCTGGGGCCGGCAATCATGTCGATGCCGACCGTGCCAAACACGCGCCGCTTGGCACTGGCCACATAGGCGTTGCCCGGGCCCGTAATTTTGTGCACGGCCGGGATGGTGGCTGTGCCGTAAGCCAGCGCCGCCACGGCCTGCGCACCGCCAATGGTGAACGCACGGGTGACGCCGGCCACATAGGCTGCAGCCAGCACCAAGGCGTTCTTTTCACCTTTGGGGGTGGGCACCACCATGATGATTTCACCCACGCCCGCCACATGCGCGGGAATGGCGTTCATCAGCACGCTGGACGGGTAAGCCGCCTTGCCACCCGGCACGTAAATGCCAACGCGGTCCAGCGGTGTGACCTTTTGGCCCAACAAAGTGCCGTCTTCGTCGCGGTAGCTCCAGCTCTCGCCGCTGGCTTTCTTTTGGGCCTCGTGGTAGCGGCGTACCCGTTGGGCCGCGGCTTCCAGCGCCTCACGCTGCACAGGAGGCAAGGCGTCAAACGCGGCTTTCAGCTCCGCTTGGGTCAGTTCCAGCTCAGTCATGCTGGCGGCAGTCAGGCCATCAAAGCGCTGGGTGTAGTCCAGCACCGCGGCGTCGCCCCGTAACTGCACGTCCGCCAAAATGTCCGCCACCCGCTGCTCGATGCCAGCATCGGTTTCAGACGACCAATGCAGGCGCGCCTTGAATTCAGCCTCAAATGTGGGGCTGGCCGTTGACAGGAGCGCAGGAGTAGCTACAAAGGTCATAGCGTTTTAAGATGGTTTATTTGACAATGGCCGACGCAAAAGCGTCAATGATCCGGCGAATGGGCGCCTGTTTCAACTTCAGCGCCGCCTGGTTCACCACCAGACGCGAGCTGATGTCCATGATGTGTTCGACTTCCACCAGGTGATTGGCTTTGAGCGTATTACCGGTGGACACCAGGTCCACGATGGCATCGGCCAACCCTACCAGCGGGGCCAGCTCCATGCTGCCATAGAGCTTGATCAAGTCCACATGCACGCCCTTGGCGGCGAAAAACTCACGCGCAATGGCCACGTACTTGGTGGCAACCTTCAAGCGTGAGCCCTGCTTGACGGCCGAGGCGTAGTCAAAGTCAGCGCGCACCGCCACGCTGATGCGGCACTTGGCGATGTTCAGGTCCAGCGGTTGGTACATGCCGTCGCTGCCGTGCTCCAGGAGCGTGTCTTTGCCGGTGATGCCCAAGTCAGCGCCGCCGTATTGCACGTAGGTGGGCACATCGGTGGCGCGCACCACCAGCACGCGCACGTCGGGCTGGTTGGTGGTCA
>CAZLRQ010000002.1:0-30253 GCA_964562035.1 uncultured Rhodoferax sp.
CACGGCGGCGGGGGGCAATGCGGCGTTGCTGGCGGGCTAGTCGCGGGCCGGGTCGCCAGGCCAGGCGCCACACGGCGTGAGCGGTTTGCGTCCAACCGGGCCGTTCACGCGGCACAATCCTGACTATGATTTTGACGACGCATTTGATTTGCCGGGCGTTTGGCCCAGCCTACTTGGGGGACGCCCATGGCCACTAAGCACCCCGTTGCAAGCAACAACACCGACCGTGAGCTGGACCAGGCTTTGGCCTCCGGTCCGCTGCGCGACATCGCCATTCCGTCCTGCCCGGAGCTGTTGGTGGCGTTGCGGGCCGAAATGGGCCAGGCCGACCCCGACCCGAATGTGATTGCCGAGATTGCCGGGCGCGATGTGGCCATGGCCGCGTCGCTGATTCGCACCGCCAACAGTCCCTTTTTCGCGCGGGCCAGCGCGGTGAATTCGGTGGGGCAGGCCCTGGGCTTGCTGGGCGTGCGGGCGTCGGAGAAGCTGTTGACGGCATTTTTAATGCGCAACGCCGTGCGCATCACCTCGCCTTTGCTGGAGCATTTCTGGGAAACCTCCACGCGCCGCGCCATGGCCATGGCCTACATTGCCCGGCAGTTGTACGACGTGGACGCGGACCTGGCCCACACCTGTGGTCTGTTTTGCCATGTGGGCATCCCGATTCTCATGCAGGGCGTGCGCGGTTACGCCGGCACCCTGGCCGAGGCACTGGCCCGCCAGGACCGCAGTTTTACCGACACCGAAAACGCGGCGCACAAAACCAACCACGCGGTGGTGGGCGCCCTGGTGGCGCGCACCTGGCGCTTGTCACCGGTGATTTACCAGGCGGTGCGGCTGCACCACGACTTCACCGTGCTGAACGATTCGCGTATTGACCCGCAGGTGCGCACGCTGGTGGCCGTGGCATTGGTGGCGGAGCACTTGGTGCATGAGTTTGAAGGCGTGCAGCGCCACCCCGAGTGGCTGCTGCATGGCACAGACTGCATGGCTGTGCTGCAGGTGCAGGCCGACGAGCTGACGCATTGGGCCGACGCCCTGCTGCCCGCTTTTCAGTCGGCCAGCGCTGGCTAGGCGCTGACGAGACTTTTATAACGGCAACACCACGCGCAGGCCCAGCGTCCAGTTGCGGCCCGGTGCAGGCTCGTAGAACTGGGACGCCGCCTGGTTGACGATGACCGAGCCCACGTAGCGCTTGTCCGTCAGGTTGTCCACGCGAGCATAGGCCGTCAGGCTGCCCGCGCCCACCGCCCAGCCCTGACTGGCTTTCAGGGCCAGCGTGGTGTAACCGTCGGCCGAGGCGGTGTTGGTGTCGTTGGCAAACAGGCGACCCGCTTGCGTCAGTTCCACGCCTGCTTGCGTGCCCAGCCTGGCCTGGCGCGGGTTGCCACCTGCGGCCTGGCTGGACCACAGCAGCTCGGAGAACAGAAAGTGCTGGGGAATGCCGGGGAGTTGGTTGCCGGCGGCGGCTGCGATGGAGTTGCCGTTAACGGTGCTGGTGAATGCCTGTGAGTACGTGGCGTCAATGGCAGATGCCGCCATCGTGGCCCGCCAGTGCGACGTCAGCAAGGCGCTACCCGACAACTCCCAGCCGGTGCGGTGAGTACCCGGTACGTTCTGGAAAACCGTGCTGCCCCCCGCGCTGCTCAATACCGCTAGTTCATCGGTAGTGTCTATTTGGAACACGGTGAAATCCAGCCTGGAGTGCGCGCTGGATGTCCACTTGGCACCCAGCTCGTAGTGGCGGCTTTTCGATGCGTTCAACCGTGTATTGAACGAGGGACCACCTGCCGCGTTGTACGCAACTTCAGCCAACGTAGGACTCTCAAAGCCTTTGCCGTAATTAGCGTAAATGTTGAGGTTCTCGTTTGCGTGGAAAGTCATGCCCAAGACTGGGCTGGTCGCTTGGTAGCTCACGGTCCCCGACCCATTGCCGTCAGACAAGTAGTTGTCGGTGCTCTTGAATTTCACGCGGCTGTGACGCAGGCCGCCGACCAGCGAAACCTGTTCTGACACCAATGCGGTTGCCTGCGCAAAGAGGTCGTTGTTTTCGGCCTGGTTGTCTTCGTTGCGCGTGGTGGTGGTTTTTTCGCCCAGCGCGGCTGCGCCGCCCTGACGCGTTTCTTTGGAGTGATCAAACTCGTAGCCCACGACCCACTGCAGTGGCGTGTTGCCAAGCTTGGTTTTTTGGTTGTATTGCAGACCTGTGCCGTAGTAGCTGCGGTCCAAACCCACCCAGGCACCGGTTGACGCGAATGCCCCAGTCTGGTACTGCAGGTTATCTCGTTCGCCGTAGTAGGCGCGCGCGGTGAGGCTGCGGTTGGCGTCCAGCGCGTGGGTCAGGGAGGCGCCCAGTTGGTTTTGGCTGGTGATTTTCCGCACGCGCCGCGCCACGGCGTTGGTGCCGGCTTGCGTGGGGTCGCTGGCGAGTTGCGCGGCGGTCAGGCCCAGAGGGTCTTCGGCCAGGGGCATGTCAAACTGGTTGAACACCACATTCACCCGGGTTTTTTCGCTGGGGCCAAAGCTCAGTTTGCCGTTGAACTGTTGACGTTCGGTACGGCTGTTATCCCGGAAACCGTCAGTGTCGAAGGTGCTGTAGTCGGCCACGATGCCGTAGTCGCCCACTCGCCCGGCGTATTGCCAGTCGGTGCGGCGCAGGCCGAAGGAGCCGGTGTAGAGCTGCGCGTTGAACTCAGGCTGTTCGGGCGCGTCGCGGGTGAAGGCTTGAATCACGCCGCCCGATGAGTTGCCGTACAACTGGGCGAGTGGCCCGCGCAGCACCTCAATGCGGTCGGTCGAGGTCAGGCTGATGGACGAGCCCTGGCCTTGGCCGTCTGGCGTGGTGGCCGGGATACCGTCCACCAGCAGGCGAATGCCGCGAATGCCAAAGGCCGAGCGCGCGCCAAAACCGCGAATCGACACCTGCAGGTCTTGCGCGTAGTTTTGGCGGTTCAGGATGGTCAGGCCGGGCACCCGGTTGAGCGACTCGGACAGGTTGACCTGCGGCCCGGCGTTCTCGATGGTGGCCCGGTCAACCGACTGAATGGCGGCGGGGGCGTCAAAACTGCGTTGCTCAGCGCGCGAGGCCGACACCACGATTTCGTCCAGCGACTGGGCGTGGGCCACAGCGTGGCACAGGGCGGCCGCCGCCAGCGCCGCGGCGGTTTTCATGACTGTCATGCCAAAGGGCGGGTAGCTTGCCGGACGCATGGTGTTTCCTTGGTAATGAATGATGGGGGGTCGTCAAGGCGACCACGTAAAAAGGGCCTCACACCGTGAGTGTGAGGCCCGGTTGGCCCAATGAGTTTCTCAGGGCTTTCGAACTTCCAGGGTGACCGCACTGAACCAGTCGGCCGTCACTTCGATCTCGTCATTGGTCAGCGGCTTGGCGATGACGTTCATGACCGCATGCTGGCGGGTGCCACTGCGAAACGCCTTCATTTGCGCCACCAGGTACATGCGGGGCTGGCCGGCCAGGTGCGGTGCGTCGGGGATGTTGCTCAACCCCGACATGCCGTGGCAGGTGATGCACTGCGGCACCGGGTGGGGCGGGTTAGCCACCCCCTGTGCCTGCACCGCCCCGGCCACCAGCGCCCCACCGGCCGCCAGCACCCGGCTGGCGACTTGCTTCAAGCGGCTCTGCATGCGCGTCACTGGCCCACGTAGCTGATGCGGTACAGCGCACCGGCGTAGTCGTCAGACACCAGCATGGAGCCGTCTTTCATGACGGCCACGTCCACGGGGCGGCCGCGGTAGGTGCCGGTTTCGCTGTCGAGCCAGCCATCTGCAAAGACTTCGGTTTTGTCAGCGCGGCCATCGGGCTTGAGGTAGGTCACCATCACGCGGGCGCCAATGGGCGTGGTGCGGTTCCAGGAGCCATGTTGTGCCGAGAAGACGGCGCCCTGGTACTTGGCCGGAAATTTCTTGCCGGTGTAAAAGGTCATGCCCAGATCAGCCGCGTGCGCTTCCATGAACACCTCGGCCGCCGTGGTGTTGGCGGGCAGGGGGTCTTTGTCGTAACCGAATTCGGTGATGCGTGTTTTGCCCTGAATGTAGGGGTAGCCAAAGAACATGCCTGGCTTGTCCGCGCGGTTGATCTCGCCGGCCGGAATGTCGTCACCCATGCCATCGGTCTGGTTGTCGGTGAACCACAGGCTGCCGTCTTTCGGGTTGAAGTCTTGCCCCACGGAGTTGCGGATGCCGGTGGCGAAGACTTCGCGCTTGCTGCCATCAAAGGCGTTCATGCGCACGATGCCGCCAATGCCCAGCTTGTTGTAGAGCGCCACTTTGTCCCGCGGCTGCACGTTGTGCGGCTGGCCCAGCGTGATGTAGAGCTGCTTGTCCGGGCCAACGCGGCAGGTGCGCGCGCCGTGGTTGTAGCTTTCTTCGTCTTCGGGGACCAGTTTGCCCTGGCCAACCACTTCAATCACCGCCACATCCGGGCCTTCATAGAAGAACTCGGCGGCGGGGAAGTTGAGTACGCGGTTGTGCTCGGCCACCACCAAGAAGCCGTCTTTGGTCCAGCACACGCCATTGGGGTTGCTGAATTTCAGCGAGGGGGCAAACGACTTGACCTCGGTGGCCATGTCGCCGGAATTGCGGTTGGTCACGGCCCACACCGTAGTTTTGCGGGTGCCCACAAACAACATGTTGGTGGATGGCGCGATGGCCATGTGGCGCGCGTCGGGTACCACGGCGTACAAGTCAATCTTGAAACCTGGCGGCAGCTTGATCCGCTTCAGGTTTTCGCGCAATTGGTCCGCATTTTTGCCGGTTTGGGGGACCAGCGGGATGTTGAGGTCGGTGGTGGCGACCTTCATCTGTTTGAGTTTTTCGATGTTTTGTGCTTGCGCTGGCAGGGTGGCCAGCAGCGCCAGCGTGGCGGTGGCCGTGAACCGCAGCGCGGTCTTTGACAGTGGGGTGTGCATAAACAATGTCTCCTTTTTATTGCTGAACCTGCCCCCCCGAAACCGGGATGGGCAGACGACTGCGTTGCAATTGATGTGCCAAAGCCGCCGGGCGTGGCCGCGCCTCTGATGGCGCTGAATCTTTGTGATGGGGGCTGTCCATTTATGTGCTTTTTGGTCAGCACACTGTCTACTTTTTGGACAGTAGTCGGTGTACAGACGGCCTGCTAGCATGGCCACTCAATAAAAAGGGCGCGCCTTGACGGGCCCAACTGGAGACTTACCTTGTCAGCAACCTTTCAAGAGCGGCTGCAAGCCCGCGCGGGGATCTTGCGGTCCCGGGGATTGACCTCACTCGCCTGTGCCATGCCCTCGCCCGAGGTGGTGGCCAGTTGGCATCGCTCTGACGAAGCCGGTCTGGCGATGGACGCCGTGCCCGACATCACGGTGTTGGGTGCGGCTGACTTGCAGCGCCGGCGCGAGCAAGCGGGTTTGGTACGTCAACTGGCCCTGGCCGAGATTGAAACGCTGTCGCAGCAAATTGCCGGCTCCAATTTTTTGCTGGCATTTGGCGACCGGGAAGGGGTGATTCTGGACGTGGTGGAAGACCACCGGTTCGCCACCTCGTCGTCGGGTGCCAGCATTGTGGTGGGCAGTGGCTGGGCGGAAAGCACGTGCGGCACCAATGGGCTGGGCACGGCGCTGGCCAGCGGAAAACCGGTATCCATCAGCGGGCCAGACCACTACTGCCTGCACTTCAGCGACATTGCCTGCACGGCCTCACCCATTCGCGACGCCTGGGGCGAGGTGGTGGGGGTGCTGGACGCCTCGTCGTACTTCGAGTCACGCCAGCGCCACACCGGGGCGCTGGTGAAAATGGCCACCACCCAGATCGAAAACCTGTTGCTGGTCCATCAAATGCGGGATTCGGTGGTGCTGGCCATTCACCCGCGGGCCGAGTTTTTGGACACGCTCAGCGTCGGTCTGATGGCGTTTGATGCCGCGGGCCACTTGCGGGCGGCCAACGAGCGTGCCCGCAGTTTGCTGGCTGGCTTGCCTTTGGCGCTGGGTACCCCGTTTGAGGCGGTGTTTGACGCATCTTTTGCGCTCACGGCCAGTCGCTTGCAGCAGGGCAGCACGGTGGCGCTGCACGATGCGATGGGCAGCGCCCTGGTGGTGCGGGCGCACGGCCCCCTGCCGTTGGCGGCCGCGGGCAGGTCGGTTTCCGTGCCAAAAGCGCCGCCGCAGCTTCCACAAAAACTGTCCGCGACCGCTGGTGGCATCCACATTGGCGGGCAACACTATGTGGCTGCCGATCCGGCGGTTGAGGCTGCCCTGCGCACGGTGGCCGCCGCGGTGCGGCTGAAGGTGCCGGTGTTGATCCATGGCGAAACTGGTACGGGCAAAGAGCAACTGGCCCGCCATGCGCATGAGGTGAGCGGGCGCAAGGGCGCTTTTGTGGCGCTGAACTGTGGCGCGCTGCCTGCCGAATTGTTTGAGTCCGAGTTGTTTGGGCACAAAGGGGGCGCCTTCACCGGGGCCCGGCGCGACGACCATGCGGGTTTGCTGGCCAGTGCCGATGGCGGTACCTTGCTGCTCGACGAATTGCGCGAGCTGCCGCTGTTGCTGCAGTCGGCGCTGCTGCGCTTTCTGGACGACCAGATGGTGCGGCCCGTGGGGGGCACCCAAAGCCGCAAGGTGGACGTGCAAATTGTGGCGGCCTGCCACGCCGAGCTGGAAGCCGAAGTGGCCGCCGGCCGGTTTCGCGCCGACTTGATGTACCGGCTCAACACGGTGCGCGTCACCTTGCCGCCGCTGCGTGACCGGCTGGATTTTGACGCCGCGGTGCGCCATGTGCTCAGCGGAATTGCCCCCACCGCCAGTATCACGCCCGGCGCGGTAAAGCTGCTGGGCGGCCATGACTGGCCGGGTAATTTTCGGGAACTGCGTTCGGTGCTGACGCGGGCGCTGCTGGCCTTGGACCCGAGCGAGAGCGCGCTGGATGAGTCGGGCGTGCGCCCGCACATTCCGGTGGGTGGGTGTGCTGGCGCCAGCGGTGGGGCCACGCTGCACCTGGGCGCGACCGAACTGGTGTTGCGGGAGTTTGAGCGCACCGGCCGCAACGTCAGTCTGACGTCGCGCAACCTGGCGATTTCCCGCACCACGGTTTACCGGCACTTGCGTGAACGCAATATTTTCCCGCCACCCACGCGGCGTCTTCAGCCCTTCACGGCCGCCACCGAGTAAACGGTGCCGGGCGAGTTGCGGGTTTGCATGAAGTCCGCCAACGGCTGGCCGCGCATGGCGGCATACACATGCAGGTTGCCAACGCCCAGCACGGCGGCCCATTTTTCGAGCACAAAGAAAATCACGCCGTAGTGGATCAACCCGCGCCAGTCGCGCGCACGAATCAGGGCTTGCTCTTCGGGCGTGAGGTCAGACGCCGCCAGGCTGCCGGCCTCGTCGGCCAGAAAGGCCTGGCGGTGTGCCGGCTGCGTCATCTGGTGCAGGTAGCGGTTCAGGCGCAGGGCTTTCACGCTGCGGGCCAGGGTGTAGGGGTAGGTGCCTTGCAGCGCCTGCACGCCTTGGGTTTGTGTGCCGACATGGGCCAGGTGGCGTTGGCGCTCGCCCGCAATCACCGGCGCCGGGCAGTTTTCGTACACCGCGGTGGCGATGCCGGTCATGGAGGGCAGGTAGTAGCTCTGGTGCAGCTTCTTGACCTTGGCCGACAGTGCGCCGCGCATCACCAGCCACATGATGACCTCGGCGCCTTCCATGCCGCCCAGGGTGGCCAGCTCGGCCTGGGTCAGTTGGGTCAGGGCTTCGGGGTCTTCCTCGATCAGTTGCAAAAACTGGGCGTCCCAGGCGGGGTTGTTGAAGCCCGCGCGCTCGCCGTGCACTTGGTGCGACAGGCCGCCGGTGGCGATGATGACCACCCGCAGGTCGGCGGGGTAGCTTTCAATGGCGCGCCGCAGCGCCTTGCCCATGGCATAGCAGCGCTTGGCGCTGGGCATGGGGAACTGCAGCACCCCAACCTGCAGCGGAATGATGGGCACCGGCCACGCCGTGTCATGCGGCAGCAGCAAAGACAGCGGTGAAAAGCAGCCGTGGTCCAGCGGCCGGTCCTGGAACACCGACAGGTCAAACTCGTCGGCACTGACCGACTGCGCGATGTGCGCTGCCAGCGCCGGGTGGCCGTTGATGGCCGGCAGGTGGCGCACGCCGCCGCCTTCATCGGCCACGCCAAAGCGCTCACCCACGCCCAGGGCGAACGGGGCGTAATGGTCCAGAAAAAACGAGTTGATGTGGTCGTTGTAGACCACGATCAAGGCGTCAGGTTTTTGCGCTGCCAGCCAGGCCCGGGCGGGGGCAAAGCCCTCAAAAATAGGCGCCCAGGCCGGGTCGTTTTGCTTGTGGCTGTCGTGGGCGAAGCCAATGGTGGGGGTGTGCGACGCCGCAACGGCGCCAATGATGGTGGCCATGTGAACTCCTTCAAAAAATGGAGGACGGCAGGTGGCAAAGGGGGGCCGCGTGGGCCCTGGCCACCTGCGTCAGCTTGCCTCAGGTGGCAAATTGGTGAATCAGTACCAGACTGATGGCGGGGAAGGCCATGAGCACGCCAATGCGCAGCAGGTCAGAGACCAGGAAGGGCATGACGCCTTTGAAGGTTTCCTTCAGCGGCACGTCTTTCGCCAGGCGGTTGATGATGTAGACGTTCAGCCCCACCGGTGGGCTGACCAGACCGATCTCCACCACCATCAGCGCGAGGATGCCAAACCAGATGCTTTTGTCGGTGTCGCCCATGCCGTAAAAATCAAGGCCCATGATCATCGGGTAGAACACCGGAATGGTGAGCAGGATCATGGCCAGGCTGTCCATCACACAACCCAGCAGCACATAGGCCAGCAGCACCGCCAGCAGCACCAGCATGGGCTCCATGCCGCTGCTCACCACCCATTCGGCCAGTTCCACCGGCATTTGCGACAAGGCCAGCGTGGTGTTCAGCATGTCAGCACCCAACAGCACCAGAAAGATCATGGCGGTGGACGATGCCGTGCCGGTCAGGCTGTCCCAGAATCCTTTCATGCCCATGCCGCCCTTGGTCAGGGCGAGCACGGCACAAGCAAACGCGCCAATGGCTGCCGCCTCGGTGGGGGTGGCCCAGCCGCCGTAAATGCCCACAATCACCACCACAAACACCATCAGCACGGGTAACACCTCAACCAGCGCCTTGATCCGCTCGGGCCAGGGCACCACGGGGCCGGCCGGGCCGGATTCAGGTTTCAGACTGACCATCAGTTTGATAACCAGCATGTAGCCCACCATGGCAATCAGGCCAGGAATCACGGCGGCCATGAACAGCTTGCCGATGGATTCTTGCGTGAGGATGGCGTAAATCACCAGCGGCACCGACGGCGGAATCATGATGCCCAGCGTGCCCCCGGCGGCCAGGGCGCCGGTTGACAAGCTGCCCGAGTAGCCAAAGCGCTTGAGTTCGGGCAGTGCCACGTTGCCCATGGTGGCGGCCGTGGCCAGCGACGAGCCGCAAATGGCGCCAAACCCGGCACAGGCACCTACGGAGGCCATCGCCATGCCGCCGCGCCAGTGGCCCATGAAGGCGGCCACGAACCGGAATAGCGCCTTACTCAGACCGCCATGGGTGGCGAACTGACCCATCAGCAAGAACATGGGAATGACGATGAGGTCGTAGTTGGACAAGCGCGCATAGGGCAACGTTTTCATGACGTTCAGCACCATGAGCCACGACATGTCGGTCAGGTACAGGTACCCGGCCGCGCCCGCAATGAACATGGCCACGCCAATGGGCACGCGCAGCACCAGCAAGACCATCAGAAAGCCAAAAATGGCCAGACCGGTTTGGATGCCGCTCATGCTGCGGTCCCCCGTGTGGCGCGCTGCAGGTGGTAGGCGCACATGTACATGCCCGCCAGCGTCAGCAACACAAAGCCGGGCACCACCATCAGGGCCTGGGGAATCCAGATGGGCCAGGCCAGCAAGGTGCTGGTCTCGCCCGCTTCCTTGATGGAGATGGCCGCCAGGCCGGCGCGCCAGCACAGCAGGCCGCCAATCAAGGCGTACAGGCCAGAGCCCAAGGCGTCTAGCGCGTGGTTCACCCGCACCGGGGCGTGCAAGGTGAAGAAGTCAACCTTCATGTCGCCGTGGTTCAGGTGGCACCAGGCAAAGTAGGTGGCCGTGGCCGAGGCGGCACACATTTGCAGCAACTCCACGTCACCCGGCACGGGCATGGACCAGAGCTTGCGCCCGATGATGGAGAACATCGACAGGACCACCAGTGCGCAAAACACCAGCCCCCCTGCAATGGCGGTGGCCTTGCTGACGCTCAACAAGGTTTTCCCCAGAGGGCCGAAGTCGTCCCCGGGTGCGGCACCATCTGGCGCCATTTGCTCTGACATACGATTTTCCTCTGGCTTCTCTGGATGCGACGCGGGTGAAGCGTGTGGCTTAGGGTTTGGCGCTGGCGCGTGCAATGGCAGCGCGTGCGGCGTCGTACAGTTTTTGGCCGTCTGCGCCTTTGGCTGCAATGTCGCTGATCCACTTGGCCTTCACGCTGTCCGCCGCGCCTTGCCAATTAGCCAGCTCGCTTTTGGGAATGATGTTGGTGGTGTTCTTGGCGGCCAACTTTTTGTTTTCGGTGTCGATCTCACTGAAGGTCTTGCCAATCAGCCCCGACAGTTGGCGACCGCTGTTGTCGTCAATCACTTTTTTCAGATTGGCTGGCAGTGAGGCGTACTTGTCGTTGTTCATGGCGAACACGAACGTGGCGGTGTAGAAGGCGGGCGAGGCCGGGTCTGTCTCAGAGTGGAACTTCACCAACTCTTGCACCTTGACGGAGGGCATGACCTCGTAGGGCAGCACCGCGCCGTCGATCACGCCTTTGGCCAGGGATTCGCTCACCGCAGGCACCGGCATGGCCACGGGTGTGGCGCCCAGACTGGCCAAAAAGGCGTTGGTCTGGCGTGTGGGGGCGCGCAGCTTCAGGCCGGCAAAGTCGGCTTTGGTGGTGATGGGCTTGTTTTTGATGTGGAACACGCCGTCGCCGTGCACATGGAAGGCCAGTGGGTGCATGTCCTTGAACTCGGTGGGCGCCTCGGCCTGCATGTAATCCCACAGCGCCTTGCTGGTGGCTTCGGCGTTTTGCATCATGAAGGGCAGTTCAAACACTTCAATGCGGGGGTAGCGTCCAGCGCTGTAACCGGGCAGGGTCCAGATCACGTCAACCGTGCCGTCCTTCACCTGGTCCACCAGTTGGGGTGGCGTGCCACCAAGTTGCATGGATGGGTAAATCTGGCACTTGAGCTGGTTGTTGGATTCGGCGGCAATCTTGTCGCACCAGGGTTTGATGAATTTGGTCTGTGCGCCCGAGTTGGCTGGCAAAAAGTGGTGCACCTTGAGGGTCACCACCTGGGCCTGTGCCAGGCTGGCGCTCAAGAGGCAGGCGGTGGCTGTCAGCGTGAGGCGAAAGAACGAAGTCATGGTTTGTCTCCTGGATGATGGGTTTGAAACACGAGTAGGCTACGAAAAGGCCGGCGCCTGCTGCTGTTGAAATTGTAGAAACACCCCCTGAGTTCCGGTGAGTCAAGCCAAACTACCTGATATAACAAAAATAGATACGAAGCCCCCATCTATTTAAAATTTATAGGTGTTTACCCTAGGAGGTCCACCCCATGAGCATGGATTTGAAGCAACTGGAGTCGTTTGTGCGGGTGGCCGAGCTGGGCAGTTTCAGCCGCGCTGCCGTGGCACTGGGCATTGCCCAGCCCTTGCTGAGCCGGCACGTGCGCCAACTGGAGGTCGCTTACCGGCAAACCTTTTTGCTGCGCAACGGCCGGGGCGTCACGCTCACCGATGCCGGGCGCGTGCTGCTGGCGCACGGCCGCGGCATCTTGCACCAGGTGGCGCTGGCCAATGAGGAGCTGGGGGCAACCCGTGGCGCACTGGCCGGGCGCGTGTCCGTGGGACTGCCGCCCAGTTTGTCCAAGCTCATCACGGTGCCTTTGACGCTGGAATTCCGCCGGCGCTTGCCTCAGGCCCAACTGAGCCTGACCGAAGGTTTTTCGGTGCTGATGTACGAGGGCCTGCGCAGCGGCCGGCTGGACATGGCGGTGCTCTACGACCCCCCGGCGTCTCCTGATTTGGAGCGGCAGTTGCTGCATGAGGAGGCGCTGGTGCTGATTGCTGGCAGTGGCCCCGCTTGTGGGCGGGCCGAGCAACCGTTGCCGCCGTCTTTGAGTTTGAAGCAACTGATTGGTTTGCCACTGATCATTCCCAGCCGGCCCAACGCCTTTCGGTTGTTGATCGAAGCCGAGTTGAACCGGGTGGGTGGCAAACCCAACATCGTGCTGGAGGTGGACGGCCTGAGCGCGATTTTGCAGTTGGTCAAAGAGGGCGTGGGCTATGCGGTATTGCCCGCCTACACGCTGCGAAATTTTGACGACATGCAGTGCTTTGTGACCCACGCCATTGAACAGCCCACGCTGATGAGCCAGTTGACTTTGGTGTGGTCGGGCCGGCGCCCCATGACGGAGACGCACAAAGTGTCGCTGGCGCTGTTGGGGCAGATCGTCAAGCAGGCGGTGGCTGAAAAGTGCCCGTAGGGGGTGCATAGCACCACCTTGGGCGACTCGGTGTGCGCTTTTCATGCGCCTGGTTGCTCGGTACACTTTGCATCGTGAAAGTACTCAGATTGCCCCGCGAGAAGGTCGTTCTTGGCGTGCCACTGCCGTGGAGTGTGCGGGACGCCCAGGGCTTGCTTCTGCTCTCCAAAGGGCACATCGTGGCCAGCGAGCAGCAGTTAAGCCAAATTCTGGAGCGGGGCGCATTTGTTGACGTCGAAGAAATCAGGGCGGCGGCAGCGCATGTCGCAGCCCCGCCGTCAGCCCCCACGATGGTCACGCCTCCCAATCTTTTTGACTTGTGGAACAAGACCGCAGAGGCGCTGCGTGTCTTGCTCACGAGCCCGCTGGACAAGCCGGACTTTTGTGCGCAACTGGATGTCTTCGTGGCCCGCGTGGTGTCGCTTTTGGACCGCAACATCAACATTGGCATTTACCGCGCAGTCCGGCAAGACAACGCGCATGATTTTTACTATGGCTATACGCATTCGATTCACACTGCCGTGCTGTGCATCTTGCTGTCACGTCATTTGGGCTGGCCCGAGAGCCGCATGCTGAGTCTGGTGCGAGCTGCGCTCACCATGAACATGACCATTCTGGAGCTGCAGGGCAAGATGGCCGCGCAAGACGTGCCCATGAAGGACAGTCAACGTGCAGAGATTCGCAGTCACCCCCACAAAACGGTTGAACTCCTCAAAAAGCTGGGCGTGACCGACGCCACTTGGCTGCAAGCCATTGCGCAGCACCACGAGCATCCTGAAGGCACAGGCTACCCCACCGGGTGCACGGACATGAGCGAGATGGCCATGGCACTGCGGGTGACTGACATCTTCATGGCCAAAATCAGCCCCCGTGCCCTGCGCGCCGCGTTGACGCCGCAAGAAGCCATACGGCACCTGTACAAGGAGGACAAAGGCGGCGCCATATCGACGGCCATCGTCAAGGAGTTTGGCATTTACCCGCCTGGGGATTTCGTCAAGCTGGCGTCTGGAGAACTGGGCATTGTGGTGGAGCGCACCGCCAATGCCAGGGCGCCTATCGTCGCCGCCATCACCGATGCGGCGGGCAAGCCCTGTGGCCGAACCTTGCGCCATGACACGGGTCAAGCCCAATTCGCGATTGTGGGCACTGGCAGCGACAAGGCCATGCTCAAGCGCTTGCCGCCGGAGCGGCTTTACGGTTTCGCTACGGCGGCCTGACTCACCGCAGTGTCTTCAGTCAGGCTTGCGTTTGGGCTGTCGGCGCATCACCCCCAGCAGGCCCAGGCTGCCCAACAACAGTGCGGCAGTCGCGGGCTCTGGCACGGTCGCAAAGCTGTACAGCGTGGTGCCGACGCCAAACGCGGGGTCACCGCCATCGCCCTCGTTGGTGATGGCTAAAAAATTCATCCCATCCATGGTGAACGCCTTCAGTCCCTCGGGGCGCAGGTCACCGTCGGTCACGATCATGTCCAGGTAGCTGACCTGGGTTGGGTCGGTGACGTCAAACACGGCCACGGCGCTTTTGGTGGTGCGCTCCAGTCCAATGAAGGCCAATGTTTTGCCGCCCAGCGTGAACAATTCCACGCCCTCCGGCTCCACGCCTTTGTCACGGCTGCGGCCATCGTCGTAAATACCCAGCGCATGGGCAGCCTGGTCCAGGATGGAGCCGCTGTCAAACACCAGCACGCCGTCGGCATCCCGAATGGAAAAAGACCGCGCGCCCGCGGCGAACAGATTGCCCGCTGACGAGTCGGTGTTGGAGATGCGCAAGTTGTTCAAAGGTGCCAATGCACCCAAGCTGCCGGCCGTAGAGCGGTCTGCATCGTCTTCCCGAAAATCACCTTCGTTGGCCATGACGATATAGGTCTGTCCGTTGCGCTCATAAGTGGCCATGCCATCGGGCATGTAGAGCCCCTTGGCTGCTTGCGTGGAGAACGACACAACACCGTTGTTCAGGGGGTCGATCTCATTGCCCACCAGGCTGAAGTCCTTGGCACCCAGCCCGATGACTTTCTCGAACGTGTTGGTTTTCAAATCCAGCACCGCCATGGCGTTGGCCTCTTGCAGGCCGACAAATGCCTTGGTGCCGTCAGCATTGACGGTGATGTACTCGGGCTCAAAGTCCATGCCGGTGTTGCTGCGAATGTGGCTGCCCGCTTGGGCCACCCCCGCAAAGGTGGGTGTTGCCACCACAGTTCGACTCGCCAGGTCGATGATGCTGACGCTGCCCACCGGGTCCAGCGCCGCTGTACCGTAGTTGCGGGGGATGGTGGCGCCCACGCGCGTGCCGTAGCTTGAGGGTGTGCCTTCGTTGGCGACCAGCAGGGTTTTGCCGTCGGGGGTGAAGGTCAACATGTCGGGCAAGGCGCCTACGCTGATGGTGTTGACGCCGCTGCTCAGTGTGCGGCTGGCGGTGTCGTACAACTGCACGATGCCGCTGTTGGTTCGGGTGCTGGCTTCAATGGCGAAGGCCGCGACCCCGTTGTGGATCGCGACACTGTTGATGCTGCCGTAGGCGCGGGTGTCAATGTGCTGAATCAGGGCGCCGGTGCGCGCATTCAGTACATCCACCCCCACCACGCCGGCGACCCACAGTGTGTTGGTGGTGGCGTCAAAGGCCGATATCTCAGAGGTTTGACCCTGTTCGGTGCCGGCGTAGGACCAGGCTTTGGTGAACGTCACCAGCGGGCCTGCTGCCGCGCTGAACGGCAACAGGGTGGCAGCCAAAGCGAGGCTGAGGAGCGATTTTTTCATGAGGAGTACCCGTGCGAATGGTTGGACAAGGCGATGCACTGCCAGAACCAGTTTTGACATGCTGGCGTTAGCGTAGCCCTGCGTCATGACAGTTTCATGAAACCGGGCGTGCCCGCGGGTCACCCACGAAAAGACAGCGTGCCGAGTTGTGCCAAGCTTTGGCGCCCAACTGCTTTATTCGATCGTCAGTTTGTTAAACCAGCGTGCGCCAGGCGTCATCTCGCTGCGTTCGCCAGGAGAAAACGGGGGCACGTTCAGGTTCTCGGGCGGCACGCCGATGAGGCCCATGTCCACCGCTTGGGGCTCACCCACCAGGCCCTTGTCGGTGGGTTTCAGCTGGTAGTAGACGCCGTTCCAGAGCTTGGCACCAAAGTCACTGGGTTGTTTGTAGAAAAAGAGCAGGGCGTGCTCCAGCCAGGAAAAATCATTGGCGATGATGGTGCCCGGTTGGGCATAGGGATAGGGCACGTAGCACTGAATCTCGCCTGCGCCTTCAGCGCATTTGAACTCGCGCATGGACAAGAAAAAGTCCTTGAGCTTCAAGGGGTCCATCTTGACTTTGAAGCGAATGCGATCGCTCTGTGGTTCAAATTCAACGGTGCCAATTGGCATGACTTGTCCGTCACGGCCATGCAGCGCAATGGTCTTGCTGCCGGCCAGTCCATTGGCTTGGGAGATGGCTGCTGTCAGCAAACCCAACGCGAGCGCCAAGATGCGGCCTGCTGAAAATAACGGATGACGCATTTTGGCTCCCGGTGGGGTTGACAAGCGGGTAAGCCCACAGGCCCGCCCGCTGGCTCATCGTTCAGTTTAGAACGAGTGCTTGATACCCACGTTCAACAGGCTGGTGTTTTCGCCAAGTTTTGTACCACCTGCCACCACCTGGGTCCGCAAGCTTGCGCTGCTATCCACATCGGCAAAAACCAATTGGCCGTACAAGGTGGTCCGTTTGGACAGGGCGTACTCATTCGCCAGGATGAAGGTGTTGGTGGTGCTGTTGCTGACCTTGTCGTCTTTGCCATGGTAGTAAGCAGCGATCACGGTATTGGCGCTGCTGGTTTTCCAGTCCAGACCCAAGCCGACAACACCCACGTCATTGGTTCTGAGACCTGCAACGCTGTTGGTGCCGTTCAGGTAGTTGACCTTGGCGGTGATAGCGCCCATGGTGTAGCCCGCGCCGACTGAATACATCTTGCTGGCTTCAGTTGATGTGCCCGCGGCGTTGGCTTCTTGGTACGCTGCAGACAATGTCACTGGCCCGCTGTAAGTCAAACCCAACGCTGTGACCGCACCACCTTTTGCAGCCGTTGGACCCACCGCAGCCGCATTTTCTGCCACGCTGTAGCTGACGGAGACACCGACTGGGCCAAAGTTGTTGCTGTAGGCCACTGCGTTTTTAACGAAGACGCCTACATCAGTATTGGTACTGCCGGTTGTCAGCGCGCCCGAGTTGTAAGCCCAAGGGTACAAGCCCGAGAAGTTCTCGCGCAGTCCCCGTGGGTCGGTGGCTGCAAAGGCGAGTACGGCAGGGCTGTACATATTGCCCAAAGTGAGCGTGCCAAGGCTGGCCGAACTCAGTGCGATGTTGGACTGGCGGCGGAACATACCGCCTACTTGCGCACCTGTGTCTGCATCAAAGTGTGCTTCCAGGTTGAAGCTGGCTTTCAGTCCGCCACCGAGGTCTTCCGTGCCGCGAAAGCCCCAGATGCTGGGGGAGATGCCGCCGTTGTAAACCTGGTTTTGTGTGTCGTTGTTGCCTGTGAGCAGCCCCAGGTCCACGTTGCCGTAAATGGTCACGCTGGATTGCGCTGCGGCGCCGGCACAGGCCAGTCCCAAGGCGGCCAGCGCCAGGCAGGATTTCACATGGGAGGGGGTCATGGTTGTCTTCATCGGGTCGTTCCTTGCTTTGATTTGCTTTCATCACGCACACTGTGTGGTGACAAAGCTAATGGGCAAAAAGCATGCCTGACTTCAACCTTTGACAGACACCCGCCGCCTCAAGGCGGGCTGGTCTCTACCGTCGCGGGGGCTACAACCCCCGGGTGTGTTGCATTTGCGCTGTGAGAATTCTCAACTTGTTCCCATTTGGATCATGCGGGCGGGAACAAATGCAACAAGGTGCCGCTTATTTGTAACCAACGCGGTCCAACATTTGTTGAACTTTGACGATGTTTTTGGCCACCACGCTCAAGGGGATGTCCTCGGCCTTGAAGTTGTCACCGCCCATGGACTTGAGCGCCGCATTGCTCAAGGTCACGCCCTTGGCCGCCGCAAATTCGTTGTTGCCATTGGCAAAATAATCTTGTGCAAACGGGCTGGCCAGGTACTCCATGAAGGCCACGGCGTTGTCGCGATTTTTGGCGTGCTTGGCAATGGCTGCGCCAGCAATGTTGATGTGGGTGCCAGTGGTGCCCTGGTTGGGGAATACCACGCGCACTTTCTCCATCACCTCACGGTCCTGCGGTTTGCTGGACTTGACCAGCCGCGCGGCGTAATAGGAGTTGGTGAGGGCCACTGCGCATTCGCCAGAGGCTACCGCCGTGATCTGGTCGGTGTCGCCGCCCTTGGGCGCGCGTGCCATGTTGTTCACCAACCCTTTGAGCCAGGCTTCGCCCTTTTGGTCTCCCAGGCGTTCCACCACGGTGGAGAACAGCGACAGGTTGTAGGGGTGCGAGCCTGAGCGGGTGCACAGCAGGCCTTTGAGTTTGGGGTCGGCCAGTTGTTCATACGTGGCGACATCTTGGGCCTGGACGCGTTTGGGGTCGTACACCACGACCCGGGCGCGGGTGGAGAAGCCGGTCCAGGTCACGCCATCGGGGCCGGGGGCGGCGCGCAGCTTGGCAGGAATGGTCGCGTCCAGTTTGGCCGATTTGAACGGCTGAAACAGTCCCTGGCTGTCGGCCACGGCCAGCCGGGCCGCATCCACCAGCAGTACCACGTCGGCTGGGGAGGCACTGCCCTCGGCGCGCAGGCGGGCAACGATGCCGGCGTCATCCGCGTCCACGCGGTTGATCTTGATGCCCGTGGTTTTGGTGAAGGTCTCGTACATCAGGTCGTCCGTCTGGTAGTGGCGGGCGGAGTAAAGGTTCAGAACCTTGTCTTGTGCCTGCGCCGTCAGGGCGGCAGCGACGGCAACGGCCGCCAGCGAGAACCGGGTGATTGAACGGGTGATGGAACGCATGAGAACTCCTCGTCAAGTTTGAATAACAGATAGCGCAAGATTAACACAAATGCGAATCGTTCTTAATATCATGTTATAGGGTGATGCCGGCTGCGCCAGGCCAGGGCGGGTGGGCCTGTGGCGTGGAGTGCGCGTGGTATGGTCATTCGCGTGTTTTCAAGGAGCTTGACCTGGTGATGTTGTCTTTGTTTTCGGAACTGGAGCCGTGGGCGCAAATGGCGTTGGGCCTGGCCTTGTTGTCAACACTGGCCCTGAGCGCGCGCTTGCTGGCGCGCTGGCTGCTGACGCGGGTGGTGAGCCGCCTGCAAGTGGGTGCCCAGTCGCGCTGGGCACAGGTGCTGTTGGGCGGCACGGTGCTGCGGCGCTTGGCGCAGGTGGTGCCGTCGCTGGTGGTGCAGGCCGGTATTTTGGCGGTGCCACACTTGCCCGAGGTGGCCGCCACCGTGATTCGCAATGTGGCCGTGGCGCTCACGGTGCTGCACACGCTGCGGGTGCTCTTGGCCATGCTGGATGCACTGCATGCGTCCAGCGAGTCCGGTGAGGCGCCGGCAGGGGCGCAGCGCCGCTCCATCAAGAGTTATGTACAACTGGGCAAGCTGATGCTGATGCTGCTGGGCGGCATTGTGATTTTGGCGACCTTGATTGACCGCTCACCTTTGATCTTGTTGTCCGGCCTGGGGGCCATGTCGGCGGTACTGATGCTGGTGTTCAAGGACACGATTTTGTCGTTCACGGCGGGCGTGCAGTTGTCATCGAACGATTTGCTGCGCGTGGGCGACTGGATCGAGATGCCGCAGGTGGGGGCCGATGGGGACGTGATTGACATTGCCCTGAACACCGTGAAGGTGCAAAACTGGGACAAGACCATCACCACCATTCCCACCTGGCGCCTGATGTCGGAGAGCTACCGTAACTGGCGTGGCATGGCCCAGTCGGGCGGACGGCGCATCAAGCGGGCGCTGCAGCTGGACATGACCTCGGTGCATTTTTTGAATGAGGCGCAAGTGGCGCGCCTGGCCCGCATTGCGCTGTTGCGGCCGTATCTGGAGGGCAAGCTGCGCGACGTGTCGCAAACCAACGCCAGTCTGCGCGCCACGCTGGGCGAGCAAGCCGCTGACCCCGCCAATCAGCGCAGGTTGACCAATTTGGGTACATTTCGCGCGTATGCCGAGGCTTACCTGCGGGCGCATCCCGGCATCAACCACGACATGACGCTGATGGTGCGCACCCTGGAGCCCACGGCCCAGGGCGTGCCCCTGGAGTTGTATTGCTTCACGGCCACCACGGCCTGGGTGGCTTATGAAGGGATTCAGGGCGACATTGTTGACCACCTGCTGGCCATCTTGCCGGAGTTTGATTTGCAGTTGTACCAAAGCCCGTCAGGCCATGATTTTCGGCGTGTCTTCGAGGCAGTGAAAGCGCCTTAAATATTGGTTAAATTAGCCTCTAGCCCTAGATGATATTGCCTTAGTAGCTATATATTTAAGAGTGTTTAAGCACTCGGGTCTTCGGCAAGGTGCGCACTCCAGGCCCGGCCTGAACGGCCACCTTTGCGAAGAATCAACCCTCGTCCTGGCAAAAGTCCCAGCATGAGAGGCCTGCGGACAGGCCGGTACATGCCACTACCGGCCCGCCGCTTGCAACGTGCAGCACGGGGGTGTGATGACAAGCTTGTACCGGGCGCTGGGCGCCACCAATGTGTCGCTGAGGTCGGCGTCTGCGAAGCGGCGTGATGCGCGGGTGGGGTCATGAGGCACCTTCTGGCTGGTGTCGTTCTGCTGCTGAGTCTGCTGGTGGCAGCGCAGCAGCCCGCGCCTCCAATGGCGCCCGGTGCCACACTTGCCCGCCAAGTGCTGTTGCTCCAGGTCACAGGCCCCATTGGCCCGGCCACCGCTGATTACATCGCTCGCAGCTTGCGCCAGGCCGCCCGAACCCGGGCGCCGCTGGTGGTGCTGCAGCTTGACACCCCCGGGGGGCTGGACACCTCCACCCGGCAGATCGTCAAAGCCATTCTGGCCTCTGCTGTGCCCGTGGCAGTGTGGGTGGCGCCCAGTGGCGCACGCGCAGCCAGTGCAGGTGCCTACCTGATGTATGCCAGCCATGTGGCCGCCATGGCGCCGGGCACCAACCTGGGGGCCGCCACCCCGGTGGCCATGGGTGGCCTGCCAGGCGCACCTTCAGCGCCGGCACCCACAGACCCCGCCCGCCCGCCGCAAGGCCCGTCCAGCGAAGCGTCAGAGGCGTCAGAGGCCTCGGGCGCCGTGCGTCCAGCCGCCGAGGCCATGACGCGCAAAATCGTCAACGACTCGGCCGCCTACCTGCGTGCTCTGGCCCAGATGCGCGGGCGCAATGGGGACTGGGCCGACCGCGCGGTGCGCGACGGCGTGAGTCTGTCCGCCCAGGAGGCGATGCGCCAGCGGGTGATTGACCTCATCGCCCCGGACCTGCCCAACTTGCTGGCACAGGTGCATGGCCGCACAGTGCAACTGCACGACGGCACAGCGCACACCCTGAACACCCAGGGTGCCAGCATCCTCAACCTGGAAACCGATTGGCGCACCCGCCTGCTGAGCCTCATCACGGACCCCACCGTGGCGTACCTGTTGCTGATGCTTGGAATTTATGGCATCTACTTCGAATTGACCTCGCCCGGATTTGGCGTGCCCGGTGTGGCCGGAGCCATATCGCTCTTGCTGGGCCTGTTTGCCCTGCAAATGTTGCCGGTGAGTTACGCCGGGGTGGCCTTGATCGTGCTGGGTTTTGCGCTGCTGGTGGCTGAGGTCATGGTGCCCAGTTTTGGTGCTCTGGGTATTGGCGGCACCGTGGCTTTTGTTGTGGGGTCCATCATGTTGATGGACACCGACACCCCGGGCTTTGGCATTCCGGTGGGGCTGATCGCAGCGGTGACGGTGCTCAACGGACTACTGGTGCTGCTGGTGTTTCGGCTGGCACGCCAAGCCCGACAACGCCCGGTCGTCAGCGGGGCTGAGGCATTGCTGGGCGCCACCGCCGAGGTGCTGGAAGTTCGGACCCATGCCACCTGGGTGCACCTGCAGGGGGAACGCTGGCGTGTGCGCTCCCAAGCGCCGTTGCGCCGCGGTCAACAGGTGCGGGTCACCGGGCGCGACGGCCTGGTTTTGGTGGTTGAACCCCTGGGGGCCTGACGGCCTCTGCTGAGCAGCAAGGAGCGTGTGATGTATTGGCAAATTGGCTACAGCTTTCTACCCATTGTGCTGGTCATGTTGGTCGTGGCTTCGGTGCGCATTCTGCGTGAGTACGAGCGGGGTGTGGTGTTTCAGTTGGGGCGGTTCTGGAAGGTCAAGGGGCCCGGCTTGATCATCCTGATTCCGGGCATTCAGCAAATGGTGCGGGTGGACCTGCGCACCGTGGTCATGGACGTGCCCGAGCAAGACGTGATCACCCGGGACAACGTCTCGGTCAAGGTGAATGCCGTGGTGTATGCCCGTGTGGTGGACCCCCAATTGGCCGTGATTCAGGTGGAGGACTACCTGCAGGCCACGTCGCAATTGGCGCAGACCACCTTGCGGGCCATTTTGGGCAAACACGAGCTTGACCAACTGCTGGCCGAGCGCGAGCAGATCAACCAGGATTTACAGCAGGTGCTGGACGTGCAAACCGACGCCTGGGGCATCAAGGTGGCCAATGTCGAGATCAAACACGTTGACCTCAACGAAAACATGATCCGGGCCATTGCCAAGCAAGCCGAAGCCGAGCGCGAGCGCCGGGCCAAGGTGATCCATGCCGAGGGCGAGTTGCAGGCTTCGGCCAAGCTGCTGGAGGCCGCCCATGTGCTGGCGCAGGCGCCCCAAGCCATGCAGCTGCGCTACCTGCAGACTCTCACCGCGATTGCGGGCGAGAAAAGTTCCACCATCGTGTTCCCCATGCCGGTGGACTTGATGGCCGCACTCATGGACCGGGCGGCGTCCTCCAAGCCGGGTTTGCCAAGCTGAGGCGACCGCCGGGCATGGGGCCTCGCCGCGTCAAGCGCCGCCCAGACCGCGCATGACCATCAAGTTACAGCGGCAACGCAAGTTCGTGATCAACGCGCTTCATAATTTGGACGCTCTTGGTGAGGTGCGACGCAACCGGTCACGCCGTTTGGTCACTGTGCGCCAGCGCCACGCCAGGGTGATCAGGCCATAGGTGAGCAGCCCCATCATGGCCGCCGTGATCGACAAACCCACCAACAGTGGCTTGCCCAACTGGGTGATGCGTTTCCAGACACTGACATCCGGGTTCTCATCGGTAGTCTGCGGATCGGCCAGATCCAGCGTCTTGGGCAGCTCTTTGCTGCGGGTCACCCACACCCCGAGTTGGTACGCGCCGTAATAAATAGGACCAAAAGTGACGGGGTTGCTGACCAGCGTGCTCAGCACGGCTGCTGGTAGGTTGGCGCGAAGGACGACCGCGCTGGCGACCGAGAGCGGAATCTGTGCAATGGGAATGAGCAACCCAAAAAACACCCCCACGGCCACCCCCATGGCGACGCCACGCCGCGACCAGTGCCAGAGTTTGGCTTCGTGCAGCCAAGGCCCCAGCCAGCTGAGCCACCGGTTGCCCGCAATGGCTTCTTTTGAAGGCATGCGCGCGCGGAGTTGCTCCATCAAGCGCATTCACATGTTCCTGATGTTGAGTTGCCGCAGAACGGTCTTTTCCAGCTCCACGGCCAGAAACTTCAGCAGCCCCAGGCCCACAATGACTGTCCACGACAGTGCATCCAGCGCCGCAGTCTGAAACACCGCCTGCATGGGCGGTGCGTATGTGAGCAGCAGCTGGAAGCTGATGAGCAACGCGCACATCCAGAGCGCCACCCGGTTGCCGGTAAGAATGTCCCAGTTGAACGCATGTGCGGTGAAGTGCCGCACATTGAACAGGTAGACCAACTCACCCAGCACCAGCATGTTGACCGCTGCCGTGCGGGCCACTTCCAGGCTGCTGCCGCGTGCCATTTCCCACTCAAAGACAAAAAACGTCACCGCCACCATCAGCAAGCTGACGTAGGCAATGCGCGCGCCCAGCACCCGGGTGATCAGCGGTTCGGCCGGTGGCCGGGGCGGGCGGTGCATTACCCCCTTTTCGGCGGGTTCAAACGCCAGGGCCAGCGACAAGGTCACGGCTGTGATCATGTTGACCCACAAAATTTGCCCGGCCGTGACCGGCAACGGCACCCCGGCAAACACGGCCAGCAAAATGACACCCGCCTCACCCACACTGGTGGGCAAGATGAACAGGAGCGACTTCTTGATGTTGTCAAACACCACGCGGCCCTCGCGCACCGCACGCGCAATGGTCGCAAAGTTGTCATCGGTGAGCACCAGGTCTGCGGCTTCGCGGGCGGCATCGGTGCCTTTGTTGCCCATGGCAATGCCGATGTTGGCGGCCTTGAGGGCGGGTGCGTCGTTGACGCCATCGCCGGTCATGGCGACCAGTTCGCCCTGGGCTTGCAGGGCGGCCACCAGGCGCAGCTTGTGTTCCGGGGCGGCACGGGCAAACACATCGGTTTCACGGGCCACGCGCTGCAAGGCCAGGTCGTCGAGCTGGGCCACGTCTTCGCCAGTCAGGGCATGCCGGGCATTGAGCCCGAGTTGCCGGCCAATGGCCGCTGCCGTGATCGCGTGGTCGCCGGTGATCATCTTGACGCGCACACCCGCCCGTTGGCACTGGCCAATCGCCTCAATGGCCTCCTCGCGCGGCGGGTCAATCAAACCCACCATGCCAAGCAGGCGGAAGCGCTGGGTGATATCGGCCATGGACAGGGCGGTGGTGCCCGCTGGCATCTCGCAGCGCGCCAGCGCCAGCACCCGTTGGCCTGCGCGGGCGGCCTCTTCCATGCGAGTCAGCCAGGCGGCATGCAGTTCGGGTTCTGCGGTGTCAAACGTGCACAAACTGAGCAGGCGTTCGGGAGCGCCTTTGAGCAAGGCGAAGGCATGGCCAGCGTGGTCATGGTGCAGCGTGGCCATGAAGCGGTGCTCTGACTCAAACGGAATTTCGTCCAGACGGGGGGTGTCGGCCAGGTCACTGGCTGTCAGTCCGGTCTTGTAAGCCAGCGTCAGCAAAGCGCCCTCTGTGGGGTCGCCCACCAGCTGCCAGCCACTGGCTGGGTCATGCCTGAGCTGGGCGTCGTTGCACAACAGGGCGCAATGCGTCAGGGCCTGAAGCGCTGCATCCTGCATGGCGGTGACGTCGACCCCATCATCATGAAACCCGCCGTCTGGTGCGTAGCCCACCCCTGTCACGGCCAGTGTGCGCTGCGGCAGCATGACTTGCACCGCTGTCATCTCGTTCTTCGTCAGGGTGCCGGTTTTGTCAGAGCAAATCACCGTCACCGAGCCCAGGGTCTCCACCGCCGGAAGTCGGCGGACAATGGCATTTTCACGTGCCATCACACGCGTGCCGATGGCCAGCACGATGGTCACAATCGCTGGCAAACCCTCCGGAATGGCGGCCACCGTCAGGCCGACCACAGCCAGAAAAATGTCGAGTACGGGCATGCCGCGCACAAAGTACCCAAACAAAAAGGTGACGAGTCCGGCCCCCAGAATAAACAGCGTGATCTGGCTGGCGAACTGGTCCAGCCGGCGCGTGAGCGGCGTCACCAGCGTCTGCACGTCGCTTACCAGGGTGCTGATGCGCCCAATTTCGCTCAAGGCGCCGGTGGCTACCACGACGCCGTGTGCCTGGCCAAAGCTGACCACTGTGCCCGAGTAGGCCATGCCGGCGCGGTCGCCTATGCCGGTCTCTGCAATCACCGCATCGCCGGTCTTCTCCACCGGCACGGATTCGCCTGTCAGGGCCGCTTCATTGATGCGCACGTTTTTTACTTGCAACAGACGCAGGTCAGCTGGCACCCGGGCGCCTGACTCCAGCAAAACAATGTCGCCAGGGACCAGCCCTGCGGCGTCAATTTCCTGGCGTTCGCCATCGCGCAGCACGGTGGCGCGACTGGCCAGCATGGCGCGTACGGCATCCAGGGCCTTTTCGGCTTTGCCCTCTTGCACAAACCCTATCAGCGCATTGATCAGCACGACCCCCGCAATGACGCCAGCGTCTACATAGTCCCGCAGTGCAAAAGTGACGACCCCGGCGCCCAGCAGCACGTAAATCAGCGGGTTGTGAAACTGCATCGCCAGTCGCAGCCAGGGGCCGCGCCGCCGTGAGACCTGCAGGCTGTTGGGGCCGTAGTGGGCCAGGCGTTTGGCAACCTCGTCGCTCGACAAGCCATGACGCGCGTCCGTTGCCAACGCACGGACCGACTCGGCGTCGGTCAAGGTGTGCCAAAGTGGCAGGGTTGGTGGTTCGGGAGATGAGGGATGCATGTCAAATGCTCAAGATTCAAATGGGCATGGTACCGACAGTTGAATCTGTCGCAGGATGGCCCTTCTGCGATTTCGCATCTTCTTCACGCGTTGAGGGCAGGGATAAGCTTGCGAATACTATTCAGGGTTGGTGGATAAAACGACAAGGTCGCTGATGAAAATTTTGCTGGTGGATGATGCTCGCTCTGTCGTCCTGGTCATGACCTCGCGCTTGGTCAGTTATGGCTACGAAGTGACCCATGCTGCCAACGGCCAGGCCGCGATTGAGGCCTTTGCCAAGGAAGCGCCGGATCTCGTACTGATGGACATTGAGATGCCCGTAATGAACGGCTTTGAGGCCACCAACCGCATTCGCGCTTTCGAGGCCACGCAGCAGTGGGCCTGGACCCCCATCATTTTTCTGACCTCGTCGGACACGGTAGAAAACCTGGTGACCGCCATTGAGGCCGGGGGCGACGATTTCATGTCCAAATTCGTACCTGAACGCGTTCTGCACGCCAAGATGCAGGCCATGAGTCGCATCGCCGGTTTGCGCCGCAGCCTGTCGCTGGCCAACCTGAAATTACAAGACCTGGCCAGCCAGGACGGACTGACCGGCCTGTGCAACCGCCGCAGCATGGACTTGCGGACAGATCAATGCTGGGCCGATGCCTTGGCAGGGGCGCACAGCTTTGGCCTGCTGATGCTTGACATCGACAACTTCAAAAAATACAACGATCACTATGGTCACCAGACGGGCGATGACTGCCTCAGGCGTGTGGCCAGTGCCATTGACACGGCCACCCGGGACGCCAACACGCAGGGCATCACCGAAGGTGCATTTGCGGCCCGCTATGGGGGTGAGGAGTTTGCGGTCATCGTGCCCAAGGCCAGAGCCAGCGCGCTGGCCCAGGTGGCTGACTGTGTTGTGCACCGTGTACGCTCACTGGGCATTGCCCATGAAAAAAACGAGGCCTGGGGTGTCGTGACGCTGTCTGCGGGGGGCGCCTGCACGGGATTGGTCCAGGGCAAAGTGGTGGATGTCTTTCGCCAGGCCGATGTTTGTCTTTACCAGGCGAAACAAAGGGGCCGCAATCACGCCGTGACCCAAGGCTGATGCCGTACGCCAGCCCTGTGTCAGCGCTTGAGCGGCGCCTGGTTTGTGACCGTTGCCTGCGCGCGCAAAGCGCCTGTATTTGCCACTGGCGCCGGGCCGTATCGCACGCCGTTGAAGTGGTGGTGCTGCAGCATCCCTTGGAGGTGAGCAACGCCAAGGGCACCGCCCGGTTGTTGCACATGTGCTTGTCCCGCAGTCGCCTGGTCACGGGCGAGGTGTTTGACGACGTGGCTTTGCAGGCCTTGTTGTCGGCCCCGCTTGACCTGCCAGCGAAAGGGGGCGGCCCCAAGCAGGCCATCTTGTTGTACCCAGACACGCCGCAAGATGCCGCACAGGGTTGGCCGGTGCCACCTGTGCTGGCGCCGCACTGGCTGCTTGACCCAGGGCAATTGCGTTTGATCGTGCTGGATGGCACCTGGCGCAAAAGCCGCAAGATGCTGTACCAAAACCCGTTGCTGCAGCGCTTGCCGCGCCTGGCCTTGCGCGACACGCCAACATCGCGGTACCTCATCCGCAAGGCGCACCGGCCGGATCAACTCTCGACGCTGGAGGCTACGTGTGTCGCCCTGGCCCAACTGCAGGGCCAGGCTGAGCCTTTCTTGCCTTTGCTGGAGGCGTTTGACGGTTTTGTGGAGGAGCAACTCGCCCGCCGCGGTGGCCCAGGCTGAATCGTGACCGGATGTAAGTTGGCGCTGCGTTGTCCTACAAAAAAAGGCCTCGTTTACTGACATCCTTGATTATTCGTAAAAGCTAAAGTGATTTCATCTTCATGATTTATGGAGCCGCCCGGTGTTGCCGGGCCCTTCCCACTGCTTTTCAAAGGATTTTATGAAACAAGCACAACGCCTTTTGACCACACTCTCTGTCGTGACCGTTTCCTTGCTGGCCGTTTCCGGCGTGCAAGCCCAAAGCACGACCAGCCCCGCCGGCTACACCATCATGGCGCCCGGCAACAGCTACATCGATTTGGGTGTGGGCCGCTCCGAGTTTTCGTTGAGCAACGGTCTGGGTGGTTTCAACTCGGACAAGCGTGATAACTCCTACAGCGTGCGTGCCGGTAGCTACGTGAACAACATGTTTGGCATGGAAGCCGGTTACACCGACTTTGGCAACATCAACCGCGGCGGTGGCCTGACCGAAGCGAATGGCCTGAACCTAAGCTTGATCGGCAAATTTCCGCTGAGTGAGCAGTTCAATATTTTGGGCAAGTTGGGAACGACCTACAGCCGTACCGAGGTGTCGGCATCACCGCTGTCAGGCCTTGCTACTGGCAAGGAGAGCGGTTTTGAGTTGTCCTATGGACTGGGTGTTGAGTTCAACTTCACACCGCAGTGGTCGGCCGTCATGCAGTATGAAGAGCACAAAATGAAGTTTGTCGGGGGTGAAACAGACCGGGTGGGTAATACTTCTCTGAGCGCGCGTTACCGCTTCTAAGTTTGCGCCGGCACACCCGACCCAGGTTGGGTGTGCAGTGCTCCGCAAGAATCGACGCGATCATTCTGTTACGGGTCTTGCAAAAGCGGTGCAGACTTTTGGCTGGCTGACTCCTACCATGCAATTTTGCAAGGAATCTTCATGGCCATTACTCCCCACTTCTTCAATAAGCGCGAACCTGAGTCAACGCCTTTGCGCGCCAACGTGCCGCTTCATTCTCCTTCGGTTTCATCATCTCCGGTGACTGCCGTTAACCCGTCAGTGGCCGCCGCGCCAGTGCCAGCCCCGATCGCTACGCCACCCGAGGGGGGCAGCAAATTGACCGTAGGCCCCAATATCAAACTCAAAGGCGTTGAGATCACCGACTGCGATACGCTGGTGGTTGAAGGCATGGTCGAGGCCACCATGGACTCCCGGCTGATGCAAATCGCGCAACAAGGGGCATTCAAAGGCTCGGCTGACATCGATATTGCCGAGATCCATGGCCGGTTTGACGGTGACTTGACGGTGCGTGACAAGCTCACCATCTTTGCCACGGGCAAGGTGACCGGTAAGGTGCGGTATGGCAAGGTGGTCATTGAGGAAGGCGGGCAACTCAGTGGTGACATTCAATTTGGTACGGCCGCACCTGCTGCCAAGTTGGTGGGTGTGGAGCGGTCAGGTGTTCTTTTGACCGGCTGAGATCGCCGGTTTGAAGCGATCAACGCTGACGTCCTGGATGGCTTGATTCGTACTTGGGGGTGTCCTCAGTTGGGAATTGCTGTGGATTGGTATTGACCTATATCAATCCTTGGAGGTTCACGTTGCCCATGCTCTATACCCTTGTTGGTGAGGTGTATATTCAGCGTCCGTGCTGCTGTCAATCTGGGCGCCACTCTGGCGCCAATCAGCACTGAGGGGCTTGAGGATGAACGCAAATAAACCAGCTGGTGGCGCTGTTTCGCCCGCCATTTTTGGCGACAGAATCATTCTTCTCGCCATCGGCATCAGCGCGGTGGCCAGTGTCATTCTGGGCTTTCAATTCATAGAGTCTGGCCTGGCTATTGGGGCCACCCTGGCACTGGCCGTGCTGGCGGGCTTGGTTTATGCCGCTGCAAAGGGCACCGCTGCCAGCGAGTATGTGTTGACTTTTGTGCTGGTTTCTCTGGTGGCTTTGCACATTCAGTTGGCGCAGGGCATGGTGGAGTTTCACTTCGGCGTCTTCGTCGCCTTGGCCTTGTTGCTGGTTTACCGGGATTGGCGAATCATCGTGTTTGGTGCCGCCTTGTTCGCGGTTCACCACGTGCTTTTTGACCGCTTGCAAGCGGCTGGTTTTGGCCTGTATTGCCTGAACGAACCCGACTTTTTACGGGTCATGCTGCATGCGGTTTATGTCGTGGTGCAGTCGGCCGTGGAGGTGGTGTTGGTGATCGGCATGGCACGTGCGGCACATGAGGGCGAGGAGTTGGGGGTGTTGGTCGCTGGCGTGAATCGCACTGACGGCATTGCGCTTGATGTCTCCCACATCACCATCGTGACCCCGGCTGGTCAGACACTCAAAGACACGTTTGCGCGTATGAACACCGCGGTGTCTGCCGTGCGCGTGGGCGCTGCCAGTATTGATGTGGCTTGTTCTGAAATTGCCAGTGGTAACCAGGACCTGAGTGCCCGGACCGAGCAAACTGCCAGCAATTTGCAGCGCACTGCCAGCAGCATGGATCAACTGACCAGCACGGTGCGGCAATCTGCTGAGAGTGCTCGTCAGGCCAACCAGCTGGCCATGACGGCCAGCACGGTGGCTGTTCAGGGCGGTGAGGTGGTGGGCTTGGTGGTCGAGACCATGAAGGGCATCAATGAGAGTTCACGCAAGATAGCCGACATCATCAGCGTGATTGACGGCATTGCCTTTCAGACCAACATCCTGGCGCT
>CAZLRQ010000003.1:0-2104 GCA_964562035.1 uncultured Rhodoferax sp.
CGTCCTTCAATTTCAATTTCATAGTCGAGGAGTTTTTGTCCATCAACAATGGCCAGGCGGCGTTCTTCAGCCTGCGTGGCGTTAATCAGCATCCGTTTCATGGGTAGCAATCCTTCAATTCAAATAACCAAATGCTCTTGACGAGCTATTGATACCGGAACTGACGCTTTGAAGTGAGGAGGAATTGCCGGAGAACCAGGACTCAAACGGTGAGTCTAGGCGTAGGCGCGTGGAGGGGAGCGGGTCGGTTTGGGTGTAGAAGTGCTATTGAATAAATAGCTGCTTGCGCCGGTCTGACGGGCGCTGACGGCCGATCCATGCCATTTAACGGAACGCAAACGCTCCGCAGGCACGTGTAAATCTGGCTCATCAACACAAACATATCGCTTCATTCCGTTCACAGACCTCGGGTCTGTGAACTTGGGGTATTCCATATCAGGGTTTCAATGCGTCGTCTTGACCATTTGCCCGTGCAGGCCACCCCAGCATCTGGCTTGTGGTTTGCGTGCGCGGCATCTGGCGGTATCGACCTTCTAGCGGGGCTGGGGGTGGGTGAACTAAACTTCACCAGATCAGAATTAACTTTCAGTTAAATCAACTACTTACAGCGTCTCGCTAGTGAAACAAATTATAGGGGGCAATCCTGCCCCACAGGTCCCCCAAGTTAAAACGCTCCTCGTCGATGAAGACTCTGCGGGGCAGCGGCTCGACAACTTCTTGATGCGCCACCTCAAGGGCGTGCCCAAGACCCATGTTTACCGCATCATTCGCAGTGGTGAGGTGCGCGTTAACAAGGGGCGGGCATCGGCCGACTCCCGGGTTGAGACCGGCGACTCGGTGCGGCTGCCACCGGTTCGGATCTCCGACCGGGTTATAGAAAAGACCCAAGCCATGGCTGACGCCGTGGCGCGAGGCGCACCCGCGCGCGAATTTGTGGTTTTGCTGGAGGATGACAGCCTGTTGGTGATCGACAAGCCGGCCGGCGTGGCTGTTCATGGTGGCTCGGGTGTCAGCTTTGGGGTCATTGAGCAACTGCGCATGGCGCGACCCCAAGCCAAGTTTCTGGAATTGGTGCACCGGCTGGACCGCGACACCAGCGGCATTTTGTTGATTGCCAAGAAAAGAAGCGCCCTCAAGCACTTGCAGGACCAATTCCGGGAGCGTGAAACCGGTAAAACTTATTTGGCCATGGTGTCCGGCCAATGGCCTGCGAATAAAAAAGTGCTGGACAAACCACTTCACAAGTACCTGTTGCCCGACGGTGAGCGGCGCGTCAAAGTGGTGTCCAAGGACGACCCCGACGGTATGCCGTCCGTGACACTGGTCAAAGTGCGCGATACGAACGCATCCGGGTCCAGCCTTCTTGAAGTCACCATCAAAACCGGACGCACTCACCAAATTCGTGTGCATTTGGCCAGCGAAGGCTTTCCAATTTTGGGTGACGACAAATACGGCAACTTTGAGTTAAACAAAAAATTATTGCGAATTTCCGGGGTGGCTCCTGCACTCAAGAGAATGTTTTTGCACGCTTGGCGCCTGCAATTCACGCATCCAGCCACCGGTCAGCGGCTTGAGTTATTGGCCGAATTGCCCCCTGAACTTGCCGAGTTTTCCAGCCATGCCGCACAATTTTGACGCTCCGATGTCCTCATCACGCCAATTCGACTTGATTGCCTTTGACTGGGATGGCACTCTTTTTGACTCAACGGCCATCATCACCCGTTGTATTCAAAATGCGGTTCGAGATGTGGGTGGCGTCGTGCCCAGTGACCGGGACGCCGCGTATGTGATTGGCATGGGCTTGATGCAGGCGCTGGCCCATGCCGCCCCCGATGTTCCCGAATCCAAATACCCGGAGCTGGGCGCACGTTATCGTCACCATTACACGTTGCATGCCAATGACATCAGCTTGTTTGAGGGCGTTTTGGTGATGCTGGCCGACCTGAAAGCAAGGCAGCATTGCATAACGGTGGCCACCGGCAAAAGTCGCCATGGACTGGACGAGGCTTTGCAAGCGGTTGAGCTCCAGGGCCTTTTCGATGGTTCGCGCACGGCTGACGAGACGGCCGGCAAGCCCCATCCGCGGATGTTGCAGGAGTTGATG
>CAZLRQ010000003.1:2204-23578 GCA_964562035.1 uncultured Rhodoferax sp.
GAAGTGCACGCCTACCTGAATCGTTGCAGTCATGTGCCCATGGAACTCGATTACCAGCCCAACCGCTTTTTTGACAGCACAGGGCACTGGTTGATATGTGCCACGCATGGTGCCATGTACCAGCCGCAAACCGGTCAGTGCCGCATGGGTCCTTGCCGGGGCGGCTTGATCAAAATTGCTATTTCAGAGTTGGAAGGCATCGTGCACTGGCATACTGCCCACAACCTCAAACCCCTAGAGTTTTAAATGACCGAACCCCTGAATACTGAGAAGGATGAAGCATCCAAGTCAGCTGCTATTGATCTGAATAACGTGTCAAGTGCCCGCAACAAGCAGCCTGATGCTGCAGGTTGGGAAAGAGCCACTTTGGAGAAGTTGATCTTTGCCTCTTTGAACGAGCAGCGACTTGCCCGCCGTTGGAGAAACTTTGTCAGACTGGCTTGGTTGGTGTTTTTTGTGTTCGTAGCCTGGATGGCGATTAGCCAGAACACCACCTCACAAGCCGCCTCGACCCCGCATACGGCTGTCGTGGAGATCAAGGGTGAAATTGCCCCAGGCGCAGAGGCTAGCGCCGAGTTGATTGTGGCGGCTTTGCGCGATGCGTTTGAAGATGTTGGCGCCCAAGCCGTGGTGCTGTTGATCAATTCGCCGGGCGGGAGTCCGGTGCAAGCAGGCATTATCAATGACGAGTTGCTGCGTCTGAAGGCCATTCACAAGAAGCCCGTGTATGCCGTGGTGGAGGAGTCTTGTGCTTCTGCGGCGTACTACATCGCTGTGGCGGCGGACCAGATCTTCGTTGACAAAGCCAGCATCGTGGGCAGCATCGGTGTGTTGATGGACGGGTTTGGTTTTACTGGCTTGATGGAGAAGCTGGGTGTCGAGCGGCGGCTCATGACTGCCGGGGTCAATAAGGGTTTTCTGGATCCATTCAGCCCTCAAACTGAAACGCAGCGCGTATTTGCCCAAGCCATGCTTGACCAGATTCACCAGCAATTCATTGATGTCGTCAAAGCGGGACGGGGCGACCGTCTGAAAGAAGATGCAGAAACTTTCAGTGGCCTTTTTTGGAGTGGTCAAAAGGCGATTGAACTTGGTTTGGCCGATCAGTTGGGGACGCTTGATTTTGTGGCCCGAGAGGTGGTCAAGGCTGAAGAAATCATTGATTACACCCGCCGGGAGAACGTGGCCGAGCGCTTGGTCAAGCGCTTTGGAGCCTCAATTGGCGAGGGTGCCGCGCGGGCGATACAACAGAGTCCGGCATTCCGATGATTGATTGAGGGGGTTAACTCCCTCAGCGGCCTAGCGCATAGACAGCAGGTGTCGAATTGTCGGGGGATGGTGTCTTGTTCTGTCGCCAGCTTTTGACGGTTTCACTTCGGCAGATGCCTCGTTTCAGGGTAAGTCCGCTGCAAACGGCCAAGCGTGTGTTGGTTTGAAGCGTTTGCAGTAGGGCTTGCATCATCGCGGCGTTGCGATAGGGGGTTTCAATGAAGAGCTGGGTTTGGCCGGTTTTCAACGCCAGCGATTCAAGTTCCTTGATGCGCTGCGACCGGTCGGCACTGTCTTGTGGCAAATACCCTACGAATGCGAAATTTTGGCCATTCAGGCCGCTTGCAGCGAGCGTCAGCAAAAGTGACACAGGTCCTGTCAGCGGAATCACCTCAATGCCCAAGTCATGGGCCGCGCGCACCACGGACGAACCGGGGTCTGCCACTGCAGGCATGCCTGCCTCGCTGACCAAGCCGATGTCGGCACCGTTCAGTGCAGCCTGGAGCAAATAGCGGGCGTCAAAATTTCCGGCGTGATCACCTTTTTTATGCACTTCGCGGGGTAACTCTTGAATGTGCATAGCCTGGATCTGGCTAATGAGCGGAGTGATGTCGTTGACGCGTTTAAGGTAGGCGCGCGCTGACTTGGCGTTCTCGCAAATCCAGTGTTGCAGGGTGGCAGCAATCATCAGCGTGCCTTTTGGCATGGTGTCCTGCAGGTCGATCATCTCGTCACAGCCGAAATCCAGTGGTGCGGGCACCAAGTACAGCTTGCCCCGTGGGACCGGTTGGGTGTTGAGTTGCTGTGTCATGGTGTGGGTAAGAGTGAAATGCCGGCCGCTTCAAGCATTCGGCAGGTTCTGATCAGCGGCAAGCCGACCAGTGCGGTGGGGTCGTCGTTGTCAATAGCCTCCAGTAGCACGATTCCTAAACCTTCACTTTTTGCGCTGCCTGCGCAGTCATAGGGCGTCTCGGCCTGAAGATAGGCTTCAATTTGCGCGTCTGTGAGATCACGAAATTTGACTTTGACTTGTGCCAGGTCCATTTGGGCGAACTTTGCTTGGGCGCACACCACAGCCACCGCCGTTTGGAAAATGACGGTTTTCCCCCGCATTTGCTGCAATTGCAAGAGCGCCTTTGCATGGTTGCCGGGCTTGCCCAGCGGCTGACCTTGTAAGTCGGCGACCTGGTCGGATCCAATCACCACGCAGGCTGGAAACCTGGCCGCTACCGCACGCGCCTTGCTCATGGCCAGTCTGCAGGCGAGTTGTTGGGGCGCTTCCTGGGGGAGTGGGGTTTCATCAACATCTGGCGCCGCTATTTCAAAGGGAATGCGCAGACGGGCGAGCAATTCGCGACGGTAGGGTGATGTTGATCCGAGGATCAGCTTGCGTTGGATAATTTCTGACATTGGTCGATTCTCTTACACTGCAGCCATGAATATTGAGTCTCTTGTTACCCGGCTTGACCCCAAGTCATTAGCGCAATCTGCCGGAATTGTTTCCGGCCGCAACGCACTGTCGCAATTTGAACGCCTGATGCAGGAAACGCAAGGTTTGGGCGGTGAACGTGACATGCAGTGGACGGCGCGGGGCGAGATACAAACGGGCGAGGCTGGCGCAGACCAGGTATGGTTGTATTTGACAGCCGAAGTCAGTCTTCCTCTGACCTGCCAGCGCTGCTTGGGTCCTGTCGATATGACGGTGTCGATTGACCGCTCCTTCCGTTTTGTTGAGTCAGAAGCCCAGGCTGAGATCGAGGACGAAGCCTCGGAGGAAGACGTGCTGGCGCTAAGCGCGGAATTCAGCTTGGCTGACTTGCTCGAGGATGAGGTGTTGATGGCGTTGCCGGCCGTGCCACGTCATGAGGAGTGCCCTGTGGCCGTGACGCTGGAGGTCATGGACCCAGGTTTCGAGGTGGCTTCGGCCAAAAAAGTCAATCCGTTTGCGATACTGGCCAAGATACAAAAGGGCAGTGCCGACTAGTCACTCAGTTGCGCTATACTTGAGGGCTTCGCGTGGCCTAGGGCTGCGTATTTTACTAATCCTAGCTGTTGCGGGCGTCGCAACACAGACGTAAGGAGCCAAACATGGCCGTCCAGCAAAACAAAAAATCACCGTCCAAGCGCGGTATGCATCGTTCACACAATGCTTTGGTTGTGCCAGGCATTGCCGTTGAGTCGACGACTGGTGAAACGCATTTGCGTCACCACATCAGCCCCACTGGTTTTTACCGTGGACGCAAGGTTCTCAAAACCAAATCTGAAGCCTGATCGTTCTCGTCAAGGCAAGGCCCGACGCTACGGTGAATGTAGCCTCGGGCTTTTTTATTGGTGCGACTGCCAAGCGGTCGCAATTTGCTTGGGTTGATTAGATTTCCTCATGATCACTGTTGCTGTGGATTGCATGGGAGGCGACCATGGCATTGGTGTCACGCTCCCTGCCTGTCGTCATTTTCTTGATCAACACGCTGATGCCCAGTTGTTGATGGTTGGCCTGCCTGATAGTCTGAAGGCATTCACCCACCCGCGTGCGACCCTTGTGTTTGCCAGCGAAGTTGTGGGTATGGACGATCCGCTCGAAGTGGCATTGCGCCGGAAAAAGGACTCATCCATGCGGGTGGCCATCCAGCAGGTGAAAGACGGCGCGGCCAATGCTGCAGTTTCTGCGGGAAACACCGCGGCGTTGATGGCTATTTCGCGCTATCTCTTGAAAACACTGGATGGGATTGACCGGCCTGCAATCGCCGGCCAAATTCCGAATGCCAAAGGGCACGCCACTACGGTTTTGGACATGGGTGCCAATGTGGATTGCTCGGCTGAGCATTTGCTTCAATTTGCTGTGATGGGCTCTGCGCTGGTTTCGGTATTGAGTGGCAACGAAAATCCTTCGGTTGGCTTGCTCAATATTGGTGAAGAGGCCATCAAGGGTAATGAAGTCATCAAAAAAGCGGGCGAATTGTTGCGATCAGCTTCCAAAGCCGGTGATCTGAATTTTTATGGCAACGTTGAAGGCAACGATATCTTCAAAGGCACCGCTGATATTGTGGTGTGCGATGGTTTTGTTGGCAATGTGGCGCTGAAAGCCAGTGAAGGGCTGGCCACCATGATTGTTGATTTTCTGAAGATGGAGTTCTCCCGCAACTTCGCGACCAAACTGTCTGCATTGGTGGCTTATCCCATCATTTCGGCCCTCAAAAAGCGAATGGATCACCGTCGCTACAACGGAGGTGCTTTGCTTGGCCTGCGTGGATTGGTCTTCAAAAGTCATGGTTCTGCTGATGCCATGGCCTTTGAATATGCCCTGACGCGGGCGTATGATGCCGCCCGGAACAATTTGCTTGACCGCGTTCAGCGCCGCATTGCACATGCGGCCCCCTTGTTGGTGGCTGCAGAGCAGTCCCCGGCAGTCGCACTGGTTTAAACCATGAAAATTTATTCACGCATTACTGGTACCGGCAGCTATTTGCCGCCCCGTCGCCTGGCGAATGCCGACTTGGTGGCTGAATTGGCCGCGCAAGGGGTCGAGAGTTCAGACGACTGGATCGTGGAGCGCACCGGCATCCGGGCGCGTCATTTCGCTGCGCCGGATGTTTGCAGCAGCGATTTGGGACTGGAGGCGGCGCGCCGCGCCTTGCAGGCAGCCGGTGTTCTGCCTGAGGACATTGACTTGATCATTGTGGCCACGTCAACCCCAGACATGGTGTTTCCTTCAACGGCCTGCATTCTGCAAAACAAGCTGGGCGCCAATGGCTGCGCCGCTTTTGATGTGCAGGCGGTTTGCAGTGGTTTCATTTACGCACTGACAGTTGCTGATGCCATGGTCCAGACAGGCGCCGCCAAGAAGGCGCTGGTGATTGGTGCTGAGGTTTTTTCAAGAATTCTGGACTTTAAAGATCGCACCACTTGCGTGCTGTTCGGTGACGGTGCTGGGGCCGTGGTGCTGGAGGCGTCCGAGACGCCCGGTATTTTGGCCAGTGATTTGCACGCTGACGGCAAGCACGTCGGCATTTTGTGTGTGCCGGGCCATGTGTCGGGTGGTCAGGTATTGGGCGATCCGGTCCTGAAAATGGACGGACAGGCGGTGTTCAAACTGGCCGTGGGCTTGCTGGACCAGGCGGCGCGCACCACCTTGGCCAAGGCGGGCAAGACCGAGGCCGATATTGACTGGCTGATTCCGCATCAGGCCAATATTCGCATCATGCAAAGCACGGCCAAGAAGCTCAAGATGTCGATGGACAAGGTGATCGTCACGGTGGACCAGCATGGCAATACTTCGGCTGCCTCCATTCCGCTGGCACTGGACACAGCGGTGCGCAGTGGCAAGGTCAAGCCAGGTGAGTTGCTCATGCTTGAAGGTGTGGGTGGCGGCTTCACCTGGGGTGCTGTGCTATTACAGTTGTAGCTTCTAACGCAGGCTGTATAAGGGCTAGAGCCTGTTTTAACCATTAATTTATTGTTGTGACCATGACACCTTTTGCATTTGTGTTCCCGGGCCAAGGCTCCCAGTCGGTGGGCATGTTGGATGCCTGGGGTGACCACCCTGTGGTATCGGAAGTTCTCAAGGAAGCCTCGGCCGCATTGGGCGAAGATATTGCTGCGCTGATTAAAGAGGGGCCCAAAGAGGCGCTGTCTTTGACGACCAATACCCAGCCGGTCATGTTGGTGGCCGCGGTTGCCGCCTACCGGGTTTGGCTGGCTGAGACGGGTGCAGTGCCCGCGGTGGTGGCGGGTCACTCACTGGGTGAGTATTCGGCGTTGGTCGCGGCTGGTTCTTTGACGCTCACTCAGGCGGTGCCGCTGGTTCGCTTTCGGGCGCAGGCCATGCAGGACGCGGTGCCAGTGGGTCAAGGTGCCATGGCCGCCATCTTGGGCATGGACGCTCAGAAAGTTGTCGCTGGGTGTGCCGAAGTCACGGCTGGCTTTGGTGCGGGATCGCCTGAAATAGTCGAGGCTGTCAATTTCAACGATCCCTTGCAAACGGTTATAGCTGGCAGCAAGGCAGCGGTCGAGCGCGCTTGTGAGTTGCTCAAGGCCAACGGCGCCAAGCGCGCACTCCCTTTGCCGGTTTCTGCCCCTTTTCATTCGGTTTTGATGCAGCCCGCTGCCGAAAAGCTACGCGAAAAGCTGGCTGGCGTTGACCTGTTGCCTCCGCAAATTCCCTTGCTCAACAATATTGATGTGGCTGTGGAGACGACGGTGGAGCGTATCCGTGACGCCTTGGTGCGTCAGGCTTTTGGCCCCGTGCGCTGGGTGGAGTGTGTCCAGGCCATCAAGGCGCGCGGCGTGACGACCATCGTGGAGTGCGGCCCGGGTAAGGTGTTGGCTGGTTTGGTCAAGCGCATTGACCCGGAATTGAATGGGGTGCCGCTGTTTGACCCGGTGAGTCTGGCTGCGGTTAAGGATCTACTTTTGGGTGAGCAAGATGAGTGACATCAGTTTTGAAGGGCAAGTCGCCCTGGTGACCGGCGCCTCGCGCGGCATTGGCGCCGCGATCGCCTTGACCTTGGCCAAGCGCGGCTTGAAAGTTATTGGGACCGCAACCACTGACGCGGGGGCGGAGAAAATAACCTCCGTTCTGTCGGCGTATGACGGCTGCAGTGGCCGGGTGCTGGATGTCAACGATGCACAGGCTGCAGAGTCGTTGATTGCGGACATCGTCAAGACCCATGGCGGACTGCAGGTGCTGGTCAACAACGCCGGCATCACGCGGGACAACCTGGCCATGCGCATGAAAGACGACGAGTGGGATGCTGTGCTTGACACCAACCTGAAGGCCGTATTTCGCATGAGCCGGGCAGTGATGCGCACCATGATGAAGCAGCGTTATGGGCGAATCATCAGTGTGACGTCCGTGGTGGGGGCCTCTGGTAACCCCGGTCAAGCCAACTACGCCGCGGCTAAAGCAGGCGTGGCCGGCATGACCCGGGCCCTGGCCCGCGAATTGGGCTCACGCAACATCACCGTTAACTGTGTGGCGCCGGGTTTTGTTGAGACCGACATGACTGCAGGTCTGCCTGAAGACCAGCACAAAGCCTTGTTGAGCCAAATCCCGCTGGGGCATTTGGGCAAACCGTCTGACATCGCACACGCCGTGGCTTATTTGGCGTCGCCTGAGGCCGCTTATGTGACTGGCCAAGAGTTGCATGTCAACGGTGGCATGTTCATGTCCTGATCGCGAGACAAGACGTCGAGGTCATAGTCTCAACGACTGTGCTCAGCGCTTGTCAATGACAAAGTCAAGCCGATTTATCCGTTCGGCAGCCGCGCTTGGGGTTTACTTCCCAAGGCCGGCTAAAATCTCGGATTCATTCACAACCCTCTGAGGGAACCCATGAGCGATATCGAAGCACGCGTTAAAAAAATCATTGCCGAACAACTCGGCGTAGAAGAATCACAAGTCACCAGCGAAAAAGCCTTTGTGGCCGATCTGGGTGCTGATTCCCTTGATACCGTGGAGCTGGTGATGGCCCTGGAAGATGAGTTTGGAATTGAAATTCCAGACGAAGATGCCGAAAAAATCACGACGGTGCAAAACGCCATCGATTACGCCAATACGCACAAAAAAGCGTAACGATGAAAAGGTGACGCGTGAGCGTCGCCGTGCTGACGTCGATGTAGCCTCTGTCCCAAAGCGGGTCCTGGCCATCCGTCAGCCCACCTGGTTTTATGCCGCCTACAGCGGTTTTCTTCAGACGAACTACTGACTTCCAAACTTATGTCCCGTCGTCGCGTTGTTGTAACAGGTTTAGGTTGTATCAGTCCCGTGGGTAACACGGTCGCTGACGCTTGGTCTAACCTGCTGGCTGGCAAGTCCGGCATTGATCTCATCACCAAGTTCGACGCGTCGAGCTTCTCCTGCAAAATCGCAGGCGAGGTGAAAGGCTTTGACCTTGACTCCTACATCGGCGCCAAAGAAGCGCGCACGATGGACACATTTATCCACTTCGGTATTGCCGCAGCCCACCAGGCGGTGGTCGATGCCGGTTTGCCCACAGGCGACGCCTTGGGCGACGAGTTGGCTACCCGTATCGGGTGTGTGATTGGTTCGGGCATTGGCGGACTGCCGATGATCGAAAACGTGCACGCCGAATATGTGCAGCGTGGTGCGCGCCGAATTTCTCCTTTCTTCGTGCCGTCCACGATTGTGAACATGATTGCGGGCCACGTCTCGATTCGGTTTGGTTTCAAAGGCCCGAATATCGCTATCGTGACCGCCTGCACTACGGGTTTGCACTGCATTGGTGAAGCGGGTCGCATGATTGAGTACGGTGATGCCGACGTTATGGTGGCGGGTGGGTCGGAGGCGACGGTGTCGCCGCTGGGCGTTGGCGGTTTTGCTGCCATGCGTGCGCTGAGCACCCGTAACGATGATCCTCAAACAGCGTCACGCCCTTGGGATAAAGACCGCGATGGTTTTGTATTGGGCGAAGGTGCGGGCGTGATGGTGCTCGAAGAATACGAACACGCCAAGGCACGTGGCGCCAAAATTTATGCGGAACTGGCTGGTTTTGGCATGAGCGGTGACGCCGGACACATGACAGCGCCCAATATGGATGGTCCACGCCGGGCGATGCTGGGTGCCTTGCGCAACGCGGGTGTCAACCCCGATCAGGTGGACTACCTGAATGCTCACGGCACCTCCACACCGCTGGGTGACCTGAATGAGACCAACGCCATTAAGGCCGCGTTGGGCGATCACGCGAAAAAAACCGTGGTCAATTCCACCAAGTCCATGACGGGCCACTTGTTGGGTGGCGCCGGTGGCATCGAGTCGGTGTTCACGGTGCTGGCGCTGCACCACCAGAAGAGTCCGCCCACCATTAATATTTTCAACCAGGACCCAGAGTGCGACCTGGACTACTGTGCCAACACGGCACGTGACATGAAAATTGACGTGGCGCTGAAGAATAATTTTGGATTTGGCGGCACCAACGGTTCGCTGGTATTTAAGCGCGCGCCTTGAGCCAGTTCGTGCTTTGACACTGCACTTCACTGCCCGATCCACGTTCAGCATGCACAGCGCCCCAGCGGTCAGTTACCCCGTGGGGCGTTCGCGTTTTCAGGGGCAGTTGATTGGCGTGCTGACCGCATTGAGTGGCGTGACCGGGATGTGGTGGTGGTCCGTGGTGGACACGCCAGGGTGGCGACAGGGGCTATTTTTTACCAGCCTGTTAATGACAGGTTTCGTTTCTGTGCGGGCTTGGTGGCTCAGCTTTGCAGGGGTGTTGGCTTGGGATGGCGAGGTTTGGCGCTGCACTGGTGTTCAGGGCGTGGTCAGCGGTAAGGTGCAGCTTCACCTGGATTTGCAGTTCTGTATGTTGGTCTGCCTTCGGTCGGACGACGGTGGGCGGCTCTGGTTGTGGCCTGAGCGGCGCACGGCGCCTTCCGCTTGGCTGGCCTTGCGTCGAGCCGTCATTTCCTGTGCGCTAGACGGTGCTTCCCGCTCAAACGCCGAGACTTCTGCCGTGCTAAATCCATGAGTGAGGACCTCAAACCTGACCTCGAGGCCAGACTTGCCACGCCCCACGCCGCAGACAGCGATGTGATGCTGGTCGAGCGCGCGGTCGCCGGTGACCAAGCCGCGTTTGAGTTGTTGGTCATCAAGTACCAGCGTCGCATTCAGCGCCTGATTGGGCGCATGGTGCGCGATGTGGACTTGGTAGAAGACATTGCGCAGGAAACCTTCATTCGGGCCTACCGGGCCCTGCACCAGTTTCGGGGCGATGCCCAGTTCTACACCTGGCTCTACCGCATTGCGGTCAATACAGCCAAGAAATTTTTGCTCGAACTCAAGCGGGATCTCACCGTGTCGGAGGCGTCATTTAAATTGAATGACGATGGTGATGAAACTTATAGCGCCAGAACCGAACCAATCTCAGACGAAACCCCAGAGTCGGTGTTGGCAGCCAAGGAAATTGGCAACGCAGTGAACGCCGCGTTGGAGAGTTTGCCGGATGACCTGAAGCAGGCACTGACTTTGCGGGAGCTTGAGGGAATGAGTTACGAAGACATTGCAGAAGCCATGGGCTGTCCGATTGGGACGGTGCGGTCACGTATTTTCCGGGCACGCGAGGCCATTTCGGCCAAAGTGAAACCGATGTTGGAAAAGCAGACGGGCAAGCGTTGGTAAGACAAGGTAAACGGGGTATCAAAATGGAAGAATCGGTAAAGCACCACGAAGCGATCTCGGCCTTGGCAGACGGTGAGTTGTCAGCGGACGAATTTGATCAAACCGTGACGCGTTTGGGTGAGTCGGAAGAAGACCGTTTGAATTGGCTTGCCTACCATGTCACCCGTGACGTGATGCGGGGTGGACCGTCTTTGGCCAGTGGGGCGGAGACGGCGTTCATGCAGCGCTTGAAGCAGTCACTGGCCCAGGAGTCACCACGCGAAGCCATCTCGCCGAGTATTGAAATGATAGCTACCAGTGCTTATCCAGTAAGGGCTGGAGGCCTAAATGATTCAAAATTTGAGGCGGCCAACGATACCTACTTCCGCTGGAAATGGGTGGCTGGTCTGGCGTCCGTGGTGATGGTGTCGCTGGTCGGATGGCAGGCGGCGGGCAGCTTGATCGGTTCGCCGGATGGTGCGCAGTTGGCGCAGGGTGCGCCGGTCGTTGTGCCCGCGGTGCTTGTGGCGGCACCTGCGGCCATGCCGGCAATCGACGCACCGGTCATGTTGCGCGACCCGCAGCTGGATGCCTTGATGGCCGCACATCGGCAGTTTGGGGGCGCGTCGGCACTGCAAATGCCCACGGGTTTTTTGCGCAATGCCACATTTGATGGAGCGGACCGTTGAACTCGATCGGTCGATGGTTTTGCCCCTTGGTGGGGCGGCTGGGCAACTTATCGGCGGGGCTGTTGTTTCTGCTTTTGCTGGGTTTTGTGTCGGTTGTCCCCGCTCAAAGCCGCTTGCCGGTTGAGTCGAACACCTTGTCGTCTGGTTCGGTGCTTGACCCGAATATGGTGGAGTGGTTGACGCGTGTGCATGAGGCGTCGCGTCGTCGTGCCTATGTTGGTACTTTTGTGGTCTCGGCTGGCGGTCACATGGCCAGTGCCCGCATCTGGCATGTTTGTGATGGTGAGCAGCAGGTGGAGCGGGTGGAGTCTTTGACGGGCGTGCCGCGCTCAACTTTTCGCCGCAATGACCAGGTGATGACTTTTTTGCCCCAGAGCAAGGTGGTGATTTCGGAGAAGCGGGAGTCCCTGGGTTTGTTCCCTAATTTGCTGTCGAGTGCAGACTCCGCCATTGCCCAGTCTTACCGAGTGAAATTGTCAGGTCAGGAGCGTGTGGCCGGCTTTGAGGCCGACATGGTTCAACTCCAGGCGCAAGACCGTTTGCGGTTTGGCTACCGGGTCTGGACCGAGAAAAAAACAGGGCTGGTGGTGAAGCTTCAAACGCTGGACACGGCTGGGCGAGTCCTCGAGCAGGCCGCTTTTTCAGAGTTGCAACTGGATGCACCGGTGAGTATGAGCAAGTTGACGCAGATGATGAACAAGACACAGGGCTACGAGATCGAAACGCCAGACTTGGTCAAGACCACGGCTGCAGCTGAAGGCTGGGTGTTCAAGTCGGTAGTTTCTGGATTCAAGCCCATCAGTTGTAACAACCGTTTGATGGGTGCGGAGGCGGGTGCGCCGTCGACCAGCATCCTGCAATGCGTGTTTTCAGACGGCTTGGCTTCGGTGTCCCTGTTCATTGAAGGGTTTGATGCGCGCCGTCATGCTCAGCCGGGTGCGCAGGCGATGGGCGCCACGCATACCTTGACCCGGCGCATGGGTGACTGGTGGTTGACGGCCGTGGGTGAGGTGCCTGCACCGACCCTGGCGATTTTTGCCCAGGGTCTTGAGCGTGCGCGCTAAGACACCAATTGTTTATTTTTTGAAGGGTCCATGATGATTCGAATCGGTTTGAAGACCTTGCATACCGGCATTCTGTTCGGTGCCTTGGCCGTGGCCACAACGGTGGTGACGGTGCCGCTGTCACCTGCAGTGGCCCAAGTGCGTGCGTTGCCGGACTTCACAGATTTGGTGGAGCAGGTGGGCCCTTCGGTGGTGAATATTCGCACGCTGGAAAAAGTGGCTCCCCGGGCCGGTGCCAATGGCCCGGGCAACGAGGAAATGCTGGAGTTTTTCCGTCGTTTTGGCCTGCCGATGCCGGAGATGCCGCGCCAGACGCCACGTCAAAATCGACCGCAGCCTGAAGAGCAGCCGCGTGGCGTGGGTTCCGGTTTCATCCTCTCAAGCGACGGCCTCATCATGACCAATGCCCATGTGGTGGACGGTGCAGATGAAGTCATCGTCACACTCACCGACAAGCGTGAGTTCAAAGCCAAGATCATTGGTGCCGACAAGCGCACCGATGTGGCGGTGGTCAAAATTGAGGCCTCCGGCCTGCCTGCTGTCAAAGTTGGCGATGTGAGTCGGCTCAAGGTGGGTGAGTGGGTCATGGCGATTGGGTCGCCGTTTGGCCTGGAAAACACCGTGACGGCGGGCATCGTCAGCGCCAAGCAGCGCGATACAGGTGACTATTTGCCCTTCATCCAGACGGACGTGGCCATCAACCCAGGTAATTCCGGTGGGCCGCTGATCAATATGCGCGGTGAGGTGGTCGGTATCAACAGCCAGATTTATTCCCGCTCGGGTGGCTCCATGGGCATTTCTTTTGCCATTCCCATGGACGAAGCCTACCGTGTGAGTGAAGAGTTGCGGGTGACGGGACGCGTCACGCGGGGGCGGATTGGCGTGCAGATTGACCAGGTGTCCAAGGAGGTCGCGGAGTCAATCGGCTTGGGCAAGCCCCTGGGCGCGTTGGTGCGCGGTGTGGAAGTCGGCGCGCCTGCAGACAAGGCCGGGGTGGAGGCGGGAGACATCATCACGAAGTTTGAGGGCAAGGTGGTGGAGAAGTCCAGCGACCTGCCGCGCATGGTGGGCAGCACCAAACCGGGTACCCGCAGCACGCTGACGGTGTTCCGACGCGGCGCCTACAAGGATTTGACCGTGACGATTGCCGAGATCGAGGCGGATAAACCCACGGCCAAAGCGACTGAGCCCCAGGTGACGCCCAAGCCTTCGGCCGTGGGGCAGGCCTTGGGTCTGTCGGTCACGGAGTTGACGGAGGCCCAGAAGAAGGAGCTGAAGATCAAGGGTGGCGTGCGGGTTCAGGCCTCGGTGGAGGCCGCTGCACGGGCTGGCATCCTGGAGGACGATGTGATCGTTGCAGTGGGCAATGCTGAAATCAAGGGGTTGAAAGATTTTGAAACCGCCTTGAACAAGGCCGATGGACGCAAGCCGCTGGCAATGGTCATCCGCCGCGGCGAGATGGCCCAAATTGTGGTGATACGGCCCACGCGCTGACCCCTTTTGCCGGACAGACACTGTGGGGTTGGCGTCTGCCAGCCCGGCAGGTGCTCGTCAGCGCTAGCTATAATTAAGCCCTTTTGATGTCAGTTGTCAGCACGTTCAAGGCCTGGATAATTCTGGCTTTGTGTCTACAATGACTTTCCAGCTATCGCAGTTGCCAATGATTGTTGGTTCGGGGCGCGTCAAAATCAGACGCGCCCTTTTTTCATGGCCCTGCGTTTCAACTCATTTAATGAAGTGTTCCCGTCGATGAATCACATCAGAAATTTCTCGATCATTGCGCACATTGATCATGGCAAGTCCACCCTGGCCGACCGACTCATTCAGCGTTGTGGTGGTTTGCAGGCGCGGGAAATGGAAGCCCAGGTGCTCGACTCGATGGACATCGAGAAAGAGCGTGGCATCACCATCAAGGCGCAAACCGCCGCGCTGAAATACAAGGCCCTGGATGGTCAGGTCTACAACCTGAATCTGATTGACACCCCCGGGCATGTCGACTTCTCCTATGAAGTGAGCCGGTCGCTGTCGGCCTGCGAGGGCGCGCTGCTGGTGGTGGACGCCAGCCAGGGCGTGGAAGCACAAACCGTGGCCAATTGCTACACCGCGCTTGAATTGGGCGTGGAGGTGGTGCCTGTTTTGAACAAGATGGATTTGCCTAACGCCGATCCCGACAACGCCAAGGCCGAAATTGAGGATGTGATTGGCATTGATGCCACCGACGCCATTCCGTGCTCGGCCAAGACCGGCATGGGCATTGATGAAATTCTGGAGGCCGTGGTGGCCCGCATGCCGGCGCCCAAGGGCAACGCCAAGGGTGCGCTGCGCGCCATGATCATTGACAGCTGGTTTGACAGCTATGTTGGCGTGGTGATGCTGGTTCGGGTGGTGGATGGGCGCTTGGCCAAAGGTGAGCGCATCAAGATGATGGCCACAGGCGCCACTTACAACGCCGACAACCTGGGCGTGTTCACCCCAGGCAACGAGCCGCGCGATGCGCTGGAAGCGGGTGAGGTGGGCTACATCATTGCCGGCATTCGTGAACTGCAGGCGGCCAAGGTGGGTGACACCATCACACTGATCAAGCCGGGTACCGGTGGCGCGGCGCTGACCGCGACTGAACCGCTGCCAGGTTTCAAGGAAATTCAGCCTCAGGTGTTTGCCGGTTTGTACCCCACGGAAGCCAACCAGTACGAAGGCCTGCGCGACAGCCTGGAGAAACTCAAGCTCAACGACGCCTCCTTGCATTACGAACCCGAGGTGTCACAGGCGCTGGGCTTTGGCTTTCGCTGCGGCTTTTTGGGCCTGTTGCACATGGAAATTGTGCAGGAGCGACTGGAGCGCGAATTTGACCAGGACCTCATCACCACCGCCCCCAGCGTGGTGTACCAGGTGGTCGGCGTTGACGGCGAGGTGCGGATGGTCGAAAACCCGTCCAAGATGCCCGACCAGGGCCGCCTGGACGAAGTGCGCGAACCTATCGTGACCGTGCATTTGTACATGCCGCAGGACTACGTGGGCGCCGTGATGACGCTGGCCAACCAGAAGCGCGGTGTGCAGATGAACATGGCCTACCACGGTCGCCAGGTCATGCTCACCTATGAAATGCCCTTGGCCGAGATCGTGCTGGATTTCTTTGACAAGCTCAAATCGGTGTCGCGCGGCTACGCGTCGATGGACTACGAGTTCAAGGAGTACCGCGCCGCGGACGTGGTCAAGGTGGACATTTTGCTCAACGGCGAGAAGGTGGACGCGCTGTCCATCATCGTGCACCGCACCCAGTCGCAGTACCGTGGCCGGGCCGTGGTGGCCAAAATGCGTGAGGTCATCTCGCGCCAGATGTTTGACGTCGCCATCCAGGCGGCGATTGGGGCCAACATTATTGCGCGTGAGACAATCAAAGCCCTGCGAAAGAACGTGATTGCCAAGTGTTATGGCGGCGATATTTCCCGCAAACGCAAGCTTCTCGACCGACAAAAAGAAGGAAAAAAACGCATGAAGCAAATTGGCTCCGTGGAAGTGCCGCAGGAAGCTTTCCTGGCCATTTTGCAGGTGGACGGCTAATGCAAGTCTTGACTACATTCATTCTGGCGGCCTTTGTGGGCTACGCCGGCGCTTGGTACATGGGCATGCTGGAGGGCAACTTTGCACTCTTGCTGTTCATGGCAACGGTGGTGACGGGTGCTTACTGGGTGGCGGAGCGGCTTCACTTTTTGCCCCAGCGACAAAAGGCCGCCGCCCTGCTGGAGACCGAAGCGGTCAGGCGCCGTGCCGAGTTGGCCAAGCAGGGCATCACGCAAGTAGACGACGATGTGGCCGCGGGCCGGGCGCGTTTGCTGGCACAGCCCTGGTGGCTGGACTGGACGGCTGGACTCTTCCCCGTGATCATTGCGGTGTTTTTTCTGCGTTCTTTTTTGTTTGAACCCTTCAAGATTCCATCGGGCTCCATGATTCCGACGCTGCTGATTGGCGACCTGATTCTGGTCAACAAGTTTCACTACGGTGTGCGCTTGCCGGTCATCAATACCAAGATTACCGAAGGCACACCACCGCAGCGCGGCGACGTGATGGTGTTTCGCTACCCACCCAAGCCCAGTCTCGATTACATCAAGCGGGTGGTGGGCGTACCTGGCGACGAAGTGGCCTACCTGAACAAACGGCTGACCATTAACGGCAAGGTGATTGAAACCGTGGCTTTGCCCGAATTTTTTGATGGCGACGTGATGCGTTATTTCAAACAATTCGAAGAGTCGCTGGGCGACAAAAAGCACGGTATTTTGAATGACGACGACCGGCCGGCGTTTGTGCCGGGCGCTGACAACTTCCAATTCAAGGAAAACTGTCGCTACAGTGTCGAGGGCGTGGTCTGCAAGGTGCCCGAAGGTCACTACTTCATGATGGGCGACAACCGGGACAACTCGCTGGATTCGCGCTATTGGGGGTTTGTGCCAGATAAAAACATTGTGGGCAAAGCGTTTTTTGTCTGGATGAATTTCAGCAGTCTCAAGCGCATTGGTGCGTTCAACTGATCAGGAGGCTTTATGGCAGTGCACTTTAGGTCCCGGCAACGGGGTTTGTCCTTTTTGGGTTTGTTGGTGGTCGGTGGTTTGCTCGCAGTGGCTGGTGTCATCACGGCGCAGGTGATTCCGACCGCCATTGAGTACCAGGCCGTGGTCAAGGCAGCCAACAAAGCCAGCGAAGGCAACACTGTGGCCGAAGTGCGCAGCATCTTCGACAAAGCAGCGGCCATTGACAACATCAGCTCAATTGCGGGCAAAGACATTGACGTGACCAAAGAGGGCGAAAAAATTGTTGTCAGCTTTGCTTACCAGCGCGAGATTCACTTGGCCGGCCCTGGCTACCTGACGCTCAAATACACCGGCCGCTCCAAATAGGGCGCCACACAGAGGTTTCGGATTGAATGACGGTTTGATGGCGCTGCAGCGACGACTGCAGCATGAGTTTAAAGACGCAAATCTGCTCAGCAGGGCGGTCACGCACCGCAGTTTTTCACAGGATCACTACGAGCGGCTGGAATTTTTGGGCGACTCGGTGCTCAATCTGGCAGTGGCCGACATGCTTTACGCCCGTTTAAGTGCGTTGCCTGAGGGCGACTTGTCCCGCGTGCGGGCCAATTTGGTCAAGCAGGACACCCTGCACAAGCTGGCGGTCGAGATGGGTTTGCCCGACGTGCTGCGTTTGGGCGAGGGCGAGGCCCGGTCCGGTGGCTACAAGCGGCCATCCATCCTGGCCGATACGCTGGAGTCAGTCATCGGGGCGGTCTATCTGGACGCTGGCTTTGGTGCCGCACAGGCCTTGGTGCAACGCCTGTTCAAAGGCGTGGAGATCAATGCCACGATGGACGCCATTGGCAAAGACCCCAAGACCGAACTGCAGGAGTGGTTGCAGGCGCGCAAGATGAACTTGCCTGCGTACCGCGTGGTCGGCACCCTGGGGGCGGCGCACAAGCAGACGTTTGACGTCGAATGCGAAATTGTTGAATTTAATTGTTCCGAACGCGGCATTGGCATTTCGCGCCGTGCCGGCGAACAGGCCGCAGCTGCCGCGATGCTGCAAACACTCAAGACCAAAGTCAAATCATGACCACTACTAAAAAAATAGCTACTGAGGCAGACGCTACGGGGGCTGAAGGCCAATTAGACCTTGAAGCCATGCTGGCAGGCATGCTCAAAACGACCAAGCCCGTGGGCCCGGCCGGCGAAGCGGCGGAGGGCCAGCGGTGTGGCCTGGTGGCCATTGTGGGCAAACCCAACGTGGGTAAATCGACCCTGATGAATGCGTTGGTGGGTCAGAAGATCAGCATCACCTCACGCAAGGCGCAAACCACGCGCCACCGCATCACCGGCATGCACACCAAGGGCGCGACCCAGTTTGTGTTTGTCGATACCCCGGGTTTTCAGACCCGGCACAACAATGCCTTGAACCGCTCCTTGAACAAGACCGTGATGGGCGCTGTGGGCGATGTGGACCTGATTTTGTTCGTGGTGGAAGCCGGCATGTTCAACCAGGCCGATGCCAAAGTGCTGGCGCTGTTGAGCAAAGACGTGCCCACGCTCCTGGTGGCCAACAAGCTGGACCAGGTGAACCGCCGCGCTGACATTGCGCCCTGGCTGCAGGAAATGCAGCAACGGCACACCTTTGCCGAATTTGTGCCCATGTCGGCCAAGAACGCCAAGGACATTGAGCGCATGCTGGGTATTTGTGAGAAATACCTGCCCGAGCAAGCGTGGTGGTACGCCGAGGACGAGCTGACCGACCGCAGCGAAAAATTCATGGCCAGTGAACTGGTCCGGGAAAAGCTGTTTCGCCTGACCGGCGATGAGTTGCCCTACACCTCGACCGTCATCATCGACAAGTTTGAAGAAGAAGCCGGCCGTGGCAAGCAAAAGCGCTTGCTGAAGATTGCCGCCACCATCGTGGTGGAGCGCGACACGCACAAGGCCATGGTCATTGGCGACAAGGGCGAGCGCATCAAGCGCATTGGCATGGAAACCCGCGTGGAGCTGGAAAAGGCGCTCGACTGCAAGGTGTTTATCGAGATGTGGGTCAAGGTGCGCTCCGGCTGGGCGGATGACGAAGCCCGCGTGCGTTCATTCGGTTACGAGTGATCTGCTGATTTTTTGTGGCCACGCACCGAATCTCGGACGAGCCCGCCTATGTCTTGCACCGCTATGACTGGAGCGAGACGAGTCTGATTCTGGAGGTGTTCACCCGCCACCATGGCCGTCTGGCGCTGGTGGCCAAGGGCGCCAAGCGGCCAAGTTCGAGTTTTCGGCCGATTTTGCTGCCCCTGCAGCCGCTCAAACTGGCCTACGGCGGGAGCGCCGAAATCCGCACGCTCAAGGCGGCGGAGTGGGTGGGTGGCCATGTCATGCCCACCGGCGACGCGCTCATGTCGGGCTACTACCTCAATGAATTGTTGTTGAAATTGCTGGCGCGGGACGACCCGCACCCGGCCTTGTTTGATGTGTATGCCAACGTGGTGCAAGTCATTGCCTCGGGCCATACCGAGGTGTTGCAGGCGGCGCTGCGCGCCTTTGAGTTGCTGTTGCTGCGCGAGATTGGTCTGCTGCCGGTGCTGGACGCCCAGACCATGACCCTGATGGCGCTTGACCCCGCACACCATTACAGCCTGGTGCCCGAAGGCGGCTTGCGCCACACCAACGGCTCCGACCGGGCCAGCCTGAGCGGGCAGCAATGGCTGACTTTGCAAAGTGCGCTGGACCCCAGTGCCTCGTTCATGACCACGCTGCGTGCGTGTGCTGCGGTGATGTCCGAACTCAAGCCGCAGTTGCGCCCCCTGCTCAATTACCATTGCGGGGTGACGACGCTGCAGACCCGGCAGATGATGATTGACCTCCAATCCCTGACTTCGACCTTGCCTTGATTGCCCAGAACGCCATGACATCCACCTCCGCCTCCGCTACCTTCGCCTCCTCGCAGCCCGGCGGCGGGCGCACCGCTTTGTCGGTCAACCTGAACAAGGTGGCCTTGGTGCGCAACACCCGCCACCTGGGCATTCCCAGTGTCACGCGCGCGGCCACCTTGTGCCTGCAGGCGGGGGCCAACGGCATCACCGTGCACCCGCGCCCGGACGAGCGCCACATTCGCGCGGCCGATGTGCGCGACCTTGCCGAACTGCTGCAAGCCTGGCCGGGGCGGGAATTCAACATCGAAGGCAACCCGTTTCACAACCTGATGCCTTGCGTGCGCGACCTGCTGGACCGCCGCTTGCCGGTGCACCAGGTCACGTTTGTGCCTGACTCGGAAGGCCAGTTCACCAGCGACCATGGCTGGAATTTCCCGCAAGACGCGCTGCGCTTAAGCCCGCTGATTGAGCAGGCCCATGCCTGGGGTGTGCGGGTGAGCCTGTTCATGGACGCTGACGCCGGCGCCATGGCGGCGGCCAAAGCCGTGGGCGCTGACCGCGTGGAGCTGTACACCGAGCCCTACGCTGCCGCGTGGGGCACTGCCGACCAGGCCGCGCAACTGACGCGCTTCGCCCAAGCGGCGCAGGCGGCGCTGGACGCCGGGCTGGGCGTCAACGCTGGTCACGATTTGAACCGCGACAACCTGGCCGCCTTTATCAGCCAAGTACCCGGCGTGGCCGAGGTGTCGATTGGCCACGCACTGATTGCCGACGCGCTGGAGCTGGGCTACAGCGCCACGGTGCAAGCGTATTTGCAGTGCATTCAAGCGGGCCGGTGAGCTGCGGATGATTTACGGCGTTGGCACCGATATTTGTGATGTGCGGCGCATTCGCGCCAGCCTGGCGCGCCACGGCGACCGCTTTGCGCGCAAGATTCTGAGTGAAGCCGAGTTCGCCACATGGCAAGCGCGCAGCGCCCGCTGGCCGGAACGCGGCATTCGTTACCTGGCCACCCGCTTCAGCGCCAAAGAGGCGTTCAGCAAGGCCATTGGTCTGGGCATGACCATGCCCATGACCTGGCGCCTGTGCGAAGTGGCCAAGCTGCCCAGCGGCCAGCCCACGATTGTTTTGCACGGCGGCCTGAAAGACTGGTTTGACGCCCGTCGCTTAAGCGCGCATATCAGTGTGACCGATGAGACCGATTACGCCGCCAGCTTTTGTGTGGTCGAAATTTTGGATAAAAAAGACCTCTAGCCCCCGCGTATATTGCCTGAGTAGCTATTTAAATCATAGTATTTTGTTTTGCCTGAAAGACAACCCATGACGCCCCATTCCCCCCTCATCATCGACATCGCTGGTTTGAGTTTGACCAAAATCGACCGCGAACGTCTGAAGCACCCGCTGGTGGGCGGCATCATTTTGTTTGGCCGCAACTGGCAAGACCGCGCCCAACTCACCCAACTGTGCCGTGAGATTAAAAAAGTACGGCGCGACCTGCTGATTTGCGTGGACCATGAAGGCGGCCGCGTGCAGCGCTTCAAGACCAATGGCTTCACCCACCTGCCGCCCATGCGCGCCTTGGGCGAGTTGTGGCTGCAAGACGGCAAGGCCGGCGAGGGCGCTGGCGCCATGAAAGCCACCAATGCGGCCTCGGCCTGCGGCTTTGTGCTGGGCGCCGAGTTGCGCGCCTGCGGTGTGGACTTCAGCTTCACGCCGGTGCTGGACCTGGACTTTGGCGAGAGCAGCGTCATTGGTGACCGCGCCTTTGCGCGGGACCCGCGCGTGGTGAGCCTGCTGGCCAAGAGCCTGATGCACGGCCTGCTGCAAAGCGGCATGGCCAACTGCGGCAAGCACTT
>CAZLRQ010000003.1:23678-27486 GCA_964562035.1 uncultured Rhodoferax sp.
GGCTGCGACATGGTGCTGCTGTGCAACCAGTCCGTGGACGGTGGCGAGGCGGTGGACGAGTTGATCAACGGTCTGACAGAAGCCCAGTTGAAAGGCGGCTGGCAAGCGCTGGACGCCAGCGAAGAGCGCCGCCTGAAGTTGCTACCGCTCACCCCCGCACCCGACTGGGACGCGCTCATGGTGCAGCCCGACTACATGCACGCGCTCGATCTGTTGCCCTGACCCGGCGTCAGGGTGACCGGTGCAACCGGGGGGCGGACAGCGCGGCAATCATGTCCTCGGTGGTGGTGTCAATGTTGGGGTGTTTGGCCAGCAGCTTGGCCGCTCCCAGCAGCGCCCGCAGGTCCTTCAGGTCTTTGACCGTGGGCGCAACCTTGATTTGGGCCAGCGCTGCGGCACTGTTGCCACCCTGAATCAGCGCAGCCACCTTGGTGGCCCACACGGTGTGACGTGACATGGCAGTTCTCCTGAAATTGGTTTAACAGTCATTTTGGCACACAGCCCCCGTCCAATAAGCGCTTATAGCTACTATTTTTGTAGCTAAGCGCCACTTTTAGCCTCATCACCCTTCATGCAAGATTCTCTTTTGATCGTGGTTTTGGCCCTGCTGTCCATGGTCGGCCCGCTGGGCATTGACACTTATTTGCCCTCGTTTCCCTCCATTGCCAGCACCTTTGGCGTGTCGGCTGTGGTGGTGCAGCAAACCTTGAGCGTGTACCTGCTGTGCATGGCGTCCATGATGCTGTTTTACGGCACCTTGTCCGACTCGTTCGGGCGGCGGCCGGTGCTGCTGGTGTCCTTGGGGCTGTTCACTGTCACCTCGTTTGCCGCGGCGCTGGCGCCCAGTGCCGGGGTGCTGATTGTCTTGCGTGCCTTGCAGGGCTTGTCGGCCGGTGCCGGTGCCGTGGTGGGGCGGGCCATTGTGCAAGACCATTTCAAGGGGCATGACGCCCAGCGCGCCACGGCCATCATGATGATGGTGTTTGGTCTGGCGCCTGCCCTGGCCCCGGTGCTGGGCGGCTGGCTGGAGACCACGATGGGCTGGCGCTCGGTGTTTGTGTTTTTGGGCGGCTTTGGCGTGCTGATGCTCATCGTCTGCTACCGGCTGCTGCCCGAAACCCTGCCGCTGGCCAGGCGTGCACCGTTTGCGCTGGCGCCCATTGCCGGCAACTACCTGCGCTGCGTGCGCCACCCGCAGTTTGTGCTGATGTCGCTCAGCATTGCCTTTGTTTTTGCCGGTGTGGCGTTGTACATCGGCTCGGCCGCCGCGTTTGTGATGGACATTCTGAAGCAGCCTGTGACCGCGTTTGCCTGGCTGTTTGTGCCCATGATTGGCGGCATGGTGCTGGGCTCGGCCGTGGCCGGCCGCCTGGGGGCCAAACTGAAGCCGGGCCGGCTGATTGGCGCGGGCTTTGCGCTGATGCTGCTGGGCGTGGCCGCCAGTGTGGCCTACACCAGCCTGTGGGTGGCGCGCGTGCCCTACGCCGTGCTGCCGATTGCTGTCTATACCTTTGGCCTGGCGCTGGCCCTGCCCGGTATGTCGGTGCGCACGCTCAATTTGTTGCCCACCATGAGCGGGCTGGCCGCGTCCATGCAGGGCTTCATCCAGATGTTTTTGTTTGCGCTGGTCTCGGGCCTGGTCGCACCGCTGCTGTTTGACAGCGCCTTCAAGCTGGCCGCCGGGCACGCGGCGGGCGTTGTCATTGGGGTGCTGCTGTGGTGGGTGGCTACGCGGGCACCATCCGGGCGGGTGGCAAACCCCTCTTGACCCGGCAGCGCTTGTACAGCGCGAGCTCCCGTTGCCCTGGCGACAGGGTGGCCCTAGCCGCTCTTCTTGGTGACCGACGCAAACACATCGATTGAATCGGCCTCTTCCGGGGTCAGGGGCATTTTCTCGGTGATTTCAAAATTACCGGAATGGCTTTCCTGCGCGGTGATCGAGTCCACCCACTCCGCCCAATCGGACTCTTGCGCTTCTGGAACGGGGATGGGCTCAAAGGGGTCGCGCGATGTTTTAGGGGGAGGACGCTTAAAAAAATCCATGCAAGGGCTTTCCAACTTTATCTTTATAGGGGGCGATTCTAAAGAATCACCGTGGCGTCAGTACCTCGGGATTCGGGTGCCTTCTGCGTTCGTTATTGGCAGGCTACAGCGTCCGGCATGCTGGCTCCCGTGGGCCCATTGGCGTTGCCAAAGGGCTGACCGCAGGCGAAAAAAAGCCCCACTGAAGGGGCCGTTCTTGGTGGGCGAGCCTTACTTGCTCGCAACGTCTTTGGACACCGGGACCGCCTTCTTCTGGTTGAATTTGGTCGCGGCTTGTGCCAGTTTCTGTTTGCGTTCCAGGTTCAGCCGCTCCAGTTCGGCATGGTTGCTTTTTTTCATGTTGGGGTCTTTGCCAAATCGGGTGGCCATGGTCATCACTCCTTGAAGTCGGTGCAGTTTAAAAACAAGCGCGATTGTGCGCTGCCCGCCGTCAGTTCTGGCTCCAATCAGCCACGATTGCCCCGAAAATTAGGGGTCTCGCCTTTTCTCCACAGCGCGCCACGGCGCATGAACTGCAACGCTCCATGAAATCCAGATCCTCCAGCGGTGGCTTGGTCTACTCCACCGACAGCGGGCGCATGTGCCCCACGTGCCGCCAACCCACGGCCAACTGCCGCTGCAGCGCCACCCCGGTGCGCGCGCCGACCGATGGCGTGGTGCGGGTGTCGCGCGAAACCAAAGGCCGTGCGGGCAAGGGCGTGACGCTGGTGAAAGGCGTGCCGCTGGACGCGCCAGCGCTGACCGCACTGGGCAAGCAGCTCAAGGCGGCGTGCGGCTCGGGCGGTACGGTGAAAGACGGCGTGATTGAAGTGCAGGGCGACCACTGCGACCGGGTCATCGAGATGCTCAAGGCCCAAGGCTATGTCGTCAAACGCGCGGGCGGCTGACGGTGCAGCCGGAAGACCTGCAGTTGCTGGTGACGCGCACCATGCCGTTTGGCAAGTACAAGGGCCGCATCATTGCGGACCTGCCGGGCAACTACTTGCAGTGGTTTGCCCGGGAGGGCGTGCCCCAAGGCGAGATCGGCCGGCTGCTCGCCCTCATGCATGAGATTGACCACAACGGCCTGAGCGATCTGCTCAAGCCGCTGCGTCATCCCTGAGTCACCCCTGAGTTTTCAGGCGTACGGTTTGACCGGCATGCGCAAGTCGTCCAGGTAGTCCTGCTTGATATCGACCGTGCTGGCCACGCCCAGCGAGGCGTAGCGCTGGGCCAGCCAGGTGCGCGCGCTGGCCTGGCCCAAATCACGCAGGGTGTAGATCAGACTGGCTTTGGTGGAACTTTTGCTGGAGGCTGCAAAGGCGTCCAGCACCTCGCCACCGTCAATGCGGTGCAGCAGCAGGCTTTTGTAGTGGGCCGGGTCCAGCTTGCCGGCGGCCAGCAGGCGGTTGACAAAATCAATCGCGCGCATTTCCCCAATCAAACCGGCGTTGAAGGTGATCTCATTCATGCGGTCCATGATCTGCGGGCTGGTGGTGGGCAGTTGTTCCCGTTTGATGGGGTTGATTTGCACCAGCACCACGTCGCGGCTGACGCAGTTGTAAATCAGGGGGTGAATGGCCGGGTTGCCCGAGAAGCCGCCGTCCCAATAGGACTCGCCTTCAATTTCCACGGCCTTGAACATGGTGGGCAGGCAGGCGGACGCCATGACGGCGTCCACGGTCAGGCGCTCACCCGTGAACACTTCGGCCTTGCCGGTGGAAACACAGGTGGCCAGCACAAAAATTTTCAGGTCTGGCAGCTGGGCGATGCGTTCAAAGTCAAT
>CAZLRQ010000004.1:0-26408 GCA_964562035.1 uncultured Rhodoferax sp.
GCGTTCACCGTGGGCATGACGAAAAACGGCGAGATCAGCAAAATGCGCACCAGGCCCCGGCCGGGGAACGGCGCGTCAATCAACAGCGCCAGCAAAATGCCGCCAATGACGGTGATCAGGATCGTGCTGCCGACCAGCAGCAGGGTGTTGATGACCGACGCGCTGAAGGACGGGTCGGTCAAAAAGTATTCAAAATTTTCCAGGCCGATAAAACCGGTCTGGTCGGGCTGCATCAGGTTGTAGCGGATGAGCGAGAAGTAAATCGTCATCACCAGCGGCACGATCATCCACAGGAAGAGCGTGAGCACGGCAGGCGCCAGCAGGACGCGGGGAATGAATCGGTTCATGGCTTGCATGCCTCGTTGAGTGAAATTGGCCTCTAGCCCTTATCCAGTAAGCGCTAGTAGCTATAAATTTGGTAGTTAAGTGGGCATTGACGCGGTGGTCATCCCGGATCAAGTCCGGGATGACCACCGCGCTGGGCCTGGAGCGCGCTTACTTGTAGTAACCGGCCTTGCGCATCTCGCGCTCTGCTGCCACTTGCGAGGCTTTGAGTGCCGCATCCACGGTCGATTTGCCGGCCAGTGCTGCGCTCATTTGCTGACCCACCGTGGTGCCGATGGCCTGAAACTCGGGAATGGCCGCAAACTGCACGCCCACATACGGGCTCTTGGGCAAGGTGCTGTCATTGGCGTTGGCGCTGTCAATGGCGGCTTTCTCGGCAGCGGCAAACTTGGCCACTTTCAGGAACTCGGCATTGGTGTAGGTGCTCTTGCGCGTGCCGGTGGGAATGTTGCCCCAGCCCACTTCCTTGCCGATCAGGTTGATGTACTCCTTGCTGGTCGCCCAGGTCACAAACTTGGTGGCGGCATCCACTTTTTGTGAGCCTGCTGGAATGGCCAGCGCCCAGGCCCAGAGCCAGTTGGCACCCTTGGGCGTTACGGCCGTGGGGGCTTGGGCAAAGGCCACTTTGTCAGCCACTTTGGACTGCTTGGGGTCGGTGATGAACGAGGCTGCAATGGTGGCGTCAATCCACATGCCGCACTTGCCTTCGTTGTACAGCGCCAGGATTTCGTTGAAGCTGTTGGCTGACGAGCCGGGGGGGCCGTAAGACTTCAGCAAGTCCACGTAGAAGTTGATGGCGTCCTTCCAGGGCTTGCTTTCCAACTGGGGTTTCCAGTTCATGTCAAACCACTGGCCGCCGTTGGTGTTGACCAGCGTGCTCAGGAAGGCCATGTTGTCGCCCCAACCCGGCTTGCCGCGCAGGCAGATGCCGTACACGCCGTTTTTCGGGTCGTGGATTTTGGCGGCCAGGGTTTTGATGTCGGTCCAGGTGGGCTTGTCCGCCACTTTGATGCCGGCCTTGTCAGCCAGATCCTTGCGGTACATCAGCATGGAGCTTTCGCCGTAGAAGGGGGCGGCAAACAATTTGCCGTCCACCGACAGGCCGTTGCGCATGGCGGGCAGCAGGTCGTCCACGTCATAGGCGGCGTTGGTTTTGAGTTCGGTCAACCAGCCTTTTTTGCCCCAGATGGGGGTCTCGTACATGCCGATGGTCATCACGTCGAACTGGCCGCCTTTGGTGGCAATGTCGGTGGTGACGCGCTGGCGCAGCACGCCTTCTTCCAGCGTGACCCATTTCAGTTTGATGTCGGGGTTGGCGGCCTCAAAGGTCTTGCTGTGCTTTTGCATCTCGATCATGTGGCCGTTGTTCACGGTGGCAATGACGAGCTCGGTGGCGGCGTGGGACAGGCCGCACAGCGACAGGGTCACAGCAGCAACAGCGGTAAGACGGTGGGTGAGCTTCATCGGTTTGTCTCCTGGTAATAGGTGGTTTTGGAAATCCAGTTCAGGGCCAGTTTGCAGCCAGCACTGACCCCCTGAACGATACTGATCCTGTCGTGCGGGTTTGGTACGTAAATCAAGATGATTGGTATTTAATTGCGTTCAGGACATAGGATTTATACCTAGTGCTGTGAAATGGGTACTGCTTTGGCGGGCGTGCCAGGGTGACTGTCTTAACCCTGTTTGATTCAAAAATAATAGCTATAAGTCCTTTATCTGTAAGGGCTAGAGCCATATTTTTCATATATTTGGCATCCAGGCGGCGCGGCTCAGGCGCGAGGCCTGTGCGCATGGTCTGTGGTGTGACCACGGCGGGTTTGGGTTTGGCCCGCGACCCGGGCGTGTGCCCGTTGGCCAGCCGAGCGCTTACTTGGAAAGGCCTTGCAAATGCCCCAGCGGCAGCGCGCTGCTGGCTTTGACTTCGCCCAGCGAGAAGCTGGTGTGCAGGTCTTTCACGTTGGGCAGGTTGATGAGCACGTCGCGGGCCAACTGGCTGAAGCTGTTGAGGTCGCGGCTGACCACCTGCAACTCAAACGTGCCCGTGCCGCTGATGTAGTGGCAGCTCACCACCTCGGGCAGGGCGCGTATGGCTTCTTCCAGGCCGCGCAGCACGTCGCCCGCGTTGCGGTCGGCGTCCAGCCGCACAAAGGCCAGCACGCCCAGTCCGATTTTGTGGCGGTCAATCTCGGCCCGGTAGCCCTTGATGAAGCCTGCCTCTTCCAGCGCCCGCACGCGCCGCCAGCACGGGGCCGCGCTCAGGCCCACGCGGGACGCCAGTTCGGCATTGCTCAGGCGCCCGTCGGTTTGCAATTCGTTCAGGATGGCGAGGTCAAATTTGTCAAGTGTTTCCATGGTGTTAATTTTTACGCAAGATCCTTTCTTGTAAAGCCTAATTTTGGGCAAAGAACGCAAACACCTATCCCGTCCTCCGCCCTACACTTTCCTGGCAGCGTGGCGCCGCGTTTGACCCATCCGCAGCGCCCCACCCGCGCGCCCACAAGGCGAAAACAACAAATTCACTGCCAGTCCTCTGGAGACAAACCATGAACGCACCGTTACCCGACGCCGTCCGCAAGGCGCTTGAGACCGTCACCCTCGACGACAAATATTCACTGGACTACGGGCGCGCCTTCATGAGTGGTGTGCAAGCGCTGGTCAAGCTGCCCATGCTGCAGCGCCTGCGCGACCAGCAGGTCGGCAAAAACACGGCCGGTTTCATCAGTGGCTACCGCGGCTCGCCTTTGGGGGGTTATGACCAGGCGCTGGTCAAGGCTGAAAAATACCTGAAGGCGCAAAACATCATTTTTCAGCCGGGTGTGAATGAAGAGCTGGCCGCCACCGCCCTGTGGGGCACCCAGCAACTGGGTTTTGCGCCGCCGGGCAGCAACAAGTTTGACGGCGTTTTTGGCATCTGGTACGGCAAGGGCCCCGGTGTGGACCGCTGCAGCGATGTGTTCAAGCACGCCAACATGGCCGGCACCACGCCCTGGGGCGGCGTGATTGCGGTGGCCGGGGACGATCACATTTCCAAAAGCTCCACCGCCGCCCACCAGAGCGACCATATTTTCAAGGCCTGCGGCACGCCGGTGTTTTTTCCGGCCACGGTGCAGGAGATTCTGGACCTGGGCATTCACGCCTTTGCCCTGAGCCGCTTCTCCGGCGTGTGGGCGGGCATGAAGACGATTCAGGAAATTGTCGAGTCCAGCGCCACCGCCATGATTGACCCGGACCGGGTGCAAATCAAGATCCCCACCGACTTCGAGATGCCACCCGGCGGCCTGCATATTCGCTGGCCCGACCATGCGCTGGAGCAAGAGGCGCGGCTCTTTCATTACAAGTGGTACGCCGCGCTGGCCTACATCCGGGCCAACCGGCTGAACTACAACGTGATTGAAGGCCCGCATGACCGCCTGGGCCTGATTGCCAGCGGCAAGGCCTACAGCGACACGCGCCAGGCGCTGCTGGACCTGGGCCTGGACGACGCCACGTGCCGGCAGGTGGGCATCCGCCTGCACAAAGTGGCCGTGGTGTGGCCGCTGGAGGCGCAGCTCACCCGTGAATTTGCCACCGGCTTGCAGGAGATTCTGGTGGTGGAGGAAAAGCGCCAGGTCATCGAATACCAACTCAAGGAGGAGCTGTACAACTGGCGCGCCGACGTGCGGCCCAATGTGCTGGGCAAGTTTGTTGAGGCCGAGGGTGATTTTTCAGGCGGTGAGTGGTCCAACCCGAACCCCACCGCCAACACGCTGTTGCGCGCCAATGCCGACCTGTCGCCCGCCATCATTGCCCGCGCCATTGCGCAGCGCCTCAAAAAACTGGGCGTGAGTGACGACATTGCCGCGCGCCTGGACGCGCAACTGGCCATTCTGGCGGCCAAGGAAAGCGCCATGCAGGTGATTGATGTGGGCGGCCCGTCGGGCGCGGATCGCCAGCCCTGGTTTTGCTCCGGCTGCCCGCACAACACCAGTACCCAGGTGCCCGAGGGTTCTCGCGCCATGGCGGGCATTGGCTGCCATTTCATGACCATCTGGATGGACCGTGCCACGGTGGGCTTCACGCAAATGGGCGGCGAGGGCGTGCCTTGGGTGGGGCAGCAGCCGTTCAGCAACGAGCAGCACATGTTCGCCAACCTGGGCGACGGCACCTACTTTCACAGTGGCTTGCTGGCGGTGCGCCAGAGCATTGCCGCCGGGGTCAACATCACCTACAAAATCTTGTACAACGACGCCGTGGCCATGACCGGTGGCCAGCAGGTGGGGGAGCGCGCTGAAGGGCACTCGGTGGTGCAGATTGCCCAGTCCATGCGGGCAGAGGGGGCGATCAAGATCACCATCGTGACCGATGAGCCCGAGAAATACGACGCCGTGGCGGGGCTGCCAGGCGGCATTGCAATCGTGCACCGCGACACGCTGGACGCAGTGCAGCGCGAGTTTCGGGAAATCAAAGGCACCACCGTCATCATTTACGACCAGACCTGCGCCACCGAGAAGCGCCGCCGCCGCAAGCGGGGCACGCTGGTGGACCCCGCCAAACGCGTGGTCATCAACGAGTTGGTGTGCGAGGGCTGTGGCGACTGCGGTGTGCAGAGCAATTGCCTGAGCGTGGAGCCGCTGGAGACTGAATTTGGCCGCAAGCGCCAGATCAACCAGAGCACCTGCAACAAGGACTACTCGTGCACCAAGGGCTTTTGCCCCAGCTTTGTCACGGTCGAGGGCGGGCAGTTGAAGAAGAAGGCCAAGGGCCAGAGCGCGTCGCCCACGTTGCTCGGCGCGTTGGCGGAGCCGCCATTGCCATCGCTGGGTGCTTTGGGTGGCCGCGCCTGGGGCATTGTGGTGTGCGGGGTGGGCGGCACTGGCGTCATCACCATTGGCCAGTTGCTGGGGGTGGCCGCGCACCTGGAAGGCAAAGGCATCGTCACGCAGGACGCCGGTGGTTTGGCGCAAAAGGGCGGTGCCACCTGGAGCCATGTGCTGATTGGCGCCGACCAGGACGCAATTCGCACCACGCGGGTCAGCATGGCGGCCGCCGACCTGATCATCGGCTGCGACCCCATCGTGGCCGCCAACAAGGAAACCGTGCTGCGCATGCGCGAGGGCTACACCCATGTGGCGCTCAACACCCATGCCGTGCCGACCGCGGCGTTTGTCACCAACGCCAACTGGGTCAACCCGGCCGAGGCGTGTGTGAGCACTGTGGCTCGAACGGTGGGGCTGACAGGCGTGGGCGCTTTTGATGCCGATGCGGCGGCCACCCAGCTCATGGGCGACAGTATTTACACCAACCCGATGATGCTGGGCTACGCCTGGCAAAAAGGCTGGATTCCGCTGGAAAAATGGTCGCTGCTGCGTGCTATCGAGCTCAATGCAGTCGCCGTGGACAACAACAAGGCTGCATTTGAATGGGGCCGCCGTGCCGCTCACGAGGGCGCCGCCTTCGCGCAGCGCGTCAATCCGGGCCAGGTGGTGGCGTTCGTCAAGCGCCCATCGCTGGATGACCTGATTGCCAAGCGCGTCGAGTTCCTGACCGGCTACCAAAACGCCGCCTACGCCGCCACTTACGCCGCCTTTGTGCAAAAGGTGCGTGAGGTGGACGCCGCACGCGGCGAAAAGAGCCTGGCGTTGACGGAAGCGGTAGCGCGTTACCTGTTCAAGCTCATGGCCTACAAGGACGAGTATGAGGTTGCCCGCCTGCACACTGACCCGGCCTTTCACGCCAGGGTTAGCGGTATGTTTGAAGGCGACTACAAGCTCAAGTACCACTTGGCGCCCCCCTTGCTGGCCAAACGCAATGACAAAGGCGAGTTGCAAAAGCAGACTTTTGGCCCCGCCATGTTGACGGCCTTCAAGCTGCTGGCACCGCTCAAAGTGCTGCGCGGCACGTGGTTCGATGTGTTTGGGCGCACCGAGGAGCGTCGGCAGGAGCGCTTGCTGATCACCGAGTACCGGGCCAGTCTGGAAGAAATCATGGGCGCGTTGGGCGGGGCAGTGGCATCAGATTGGGACCAAGAACGCTACCAGTTGGCACTGTCAATTGCCCGTATCCCCGAGCAAATCAGGGGTTTCGGCCATGTGAAAGAGCGCCATCTGAAGGCGGCCCGCCAAAATTGGACCGCTCAACTGGTCCGGTTTCGCCATCCTCAAGCGCACAAAGCTGCCGCCTGAGGGCGAGCCAGGCCGGCCTGAAGCGCCGTCTTTCGCCCGCATACAATGACGAGTTGCCTGTTTTTCGCGCAGATCTGCGCGGAAAACAGGCGCTGTGCTTTGTTCGTTACAAAAAACCATTCTGGAGTCTTCCGTGTTTATTTCCTCTGCCATTGCCCAAACCGCTCCCGCTGCTGCCGCTGGCGGCGACATGCAGTCCTCACTCATGAGCATGTTGCCTCTGGTGCTGATGTTCGTGGTGCTGTACTTCGTGATGATCCGCCCCCAGATGAAAAAGCAGAAAGAGCACCGCGCCATGATCGACGCGCTGGCCAAGGGCGACGAAGTGGTCACCAGTGGTGGCATGCTGGGCAAGGTCACCAAGCTGAGCGAGACACAGATGTCGCTGGAAGTGGCGAACAACGTGGAAATTCAGGTGCAGCGTAGCGCCGTGGTTCAGGTTTTGCCCAAAGGAACGATCAAGTAACGGTCTGATTGACGAATCCGGTCAACCCAACATCAGAGCGCGATCATGAATCGATACCCACTATGGAAGTACGCGATCATCGTGGTCGCACTGTTGGTCGGGGTGCTCTACACCCTGCCTAATTTCTTTGGCGAAGCCCCTGCCGTTCAGGTGTCGTCGGCCAAGGTCACCGTCAAAGTTGACAGCAGCACGCAGGTGCGTGTGGAAGAGGCCCTGAAAGCAGCCGGCCTCGACGCCAATCTGGTCGCGCTGGATGGCATGTCCGTGAAGGCCCGGTTTGACAACACCGAGCTCCAGCTGAAAGCCAAGGACGCCATCCAGAAGGCACTGATTCCCGATCCGGCCAACCCCGGCTATGTGGTCGCGCTCAACCTGCTGTCGCGCTCGCCGGCTTGGCTAACCTCTTTGCACGCATTCCCGATGTACCTGGGGCTGGATTTGCGCGGTGGCGTGCACTTCATGCTGCAAGTCGACATGCAGGCGGCGCTGACCAAAAAAGCCGAGTCGCTGACCGGTGACATTCGCACCACGTTGCGTGAAAAAAATGTGCGCCACAGCGGTATCAGCCGCAACGGCCAGGTGATTGAGGTGCGCTTTCGCGATGCCGCGACACTGACAGCCGCCAAAGCGGTGTTTCAGGACCAGTTTGCCGATTTGCAAACCAGCGACGCTGCCGATGGCGCCGAGTTCAAGCTCACGGCCGTCATCAAGCCTGAAGCCGCGCGCCTGGTGCAAGACCAGTCACTCAAGCAAAACATCACCACCTTGCACAACCGTATCAATGAGCTGGGTGTCGCCGAACCGGTGATTCAGCAGCAAGGACTGGACCGCATCGTGGTGCAACTGCCTGGGGTGCAAGACACCGCCAAGGCCAAAGACATTCTGGGCCGCACTGCCACGCTGGAAGTGCGCATGGTGGATGAAACCACTGAGGCGCGCGCCGCCGAAACGGGTAACGGCATGGTGCCCTTTGGGTCCGAGCGTTTTCTGGAGTCCAGCGGCCAGGCCGTCATTGTCAAAAAGCAGGTCATCCTGACCGGTGAGAACCTGACCGATGCCCAGCCCGGTTTTGATGGCCAGACCCAGGAAGCCGTGGTCAACCTGACCCTGGATGCCAAGGGCGCGCGCATTTTCCGCGACGTGACCCGAGACAGCATTGGCAAACGTATGGCGATTGTGCTGTTTGAAAAAGGCAAGGGCGAGGTGGTGACTGCGCCGGTGATTCGGTCTGAAATCAGTGGCGGCCGGGTGCAAATCTCTGGCAGCATGACCGCGATGGAGGCCACTGACACGGCCCTGTTGCTGCGCGCTGGCTCGCTGGCTGCGCCCATGGAGATCATTGAAGAAACCACCATTGGCCCCAGCCTGGGTGCTGAAAACATCGCCAAAGGGTTTGACAGTGTCACCTGGGGTTTTGTGGCGGTCGCCGTTTTCATGTGTTTTTATTACATGCTCTTTGGTGTGGTCTCCAGCCTGGCGCTGGCCTTCAATTTGCTGCTCTTGGTGGCCGTGCTGTCCATGCTGCAAGCCACACTGACCTTGCCCGGCATGGCCGCCATGGCGCTGGTGCTGGGCATGGCGATTGACTCCAACGTGCTGATCAACGAGCGCATTCGGGAAGAGTTGCGTGCTGGCGCGTCACCGCAAGCTGCCATCAATGTCGGCTACGACCGGGCCTGGGCGACCATTCTGGACTCCAACATCACCACGCTGATTGCCGGTGTGGCCCTGTTGGCTTTTGGCTCAGGACCCGTGCGCGGTTTTGCCGTGGTGCACTGCCTGGGCATTCTGACCAGCATGTTCTCGGGCGTGTTCTTCTCGCGCGGATTGGTGAATTTCTGGTACGGCCGTCAGAAAAAGCTCAAAGCCATCTCCATTGGCACGATCTGGCGCCCTGATGCTGGCACCCAGGTCAAGGCGAACTAGGAAAAGACAGTCATGGAATTTTTCAAAATCAAGCGCGACATTCCGTTCATGCGGCATGCCCTCGTGTTCAATGTCATTTCGTTTGCCACGTTTTTGGCGGCGGTCTTCTTTCTGTTTTCGCGGGGCTTGCACCTGTCGGTCGAGTTCACGGGCGGCACCTTGATGGAGGTGAGCTACTCTCAGCCGGCGGATTTGACGTCCGTGCGCGGTACGGTGGCCGCCCTGGGGCTGAATGATGTCCAGGTGCAAAACTTTGGCACGGCCCGCGATGTGCTCATTCGTTTGCCCGTGCAAAAGGGCGTGAGCTCGGCTCAGCAAAGCACCAACGTCATGGCGGCCCTGAAAGCGGCTGACCCGGCGGTCACGCTCAAACGCAGTGAATTTGTCGGCCCGCAGGTGGGCGATGAGTTGGCCGTGGATGGCATGAAGGCCTTGGCTTTTGTGGTGGTGGGCATCATGATTTATCTGGCCCTTCGGTTTGAATGGAAGTTCGCAGTGGCGGCCATCATTGCCAATATGCATGACGTGATCATCATTTTGGGATTTTTCGCGTTCTTTCAGTGGGAGTTTTCGTTGCCCGTGCTGGCGGCGGTGCTGGCTGTGTTGGGGTACTCCGTGAACGAGTCGGTGGTGATTTTTGACCGGATTCGTGAGAACTTCCGGCGCTACCGCAAGATGAATACGCCGCAGGTGATTGACAACGCCATCACGTCCACCATCAGCCGCACCATCATCACCCATGGGTCGACCCAGTTGATGGTGTTGTCCATGCTGATTTTTGGCGGCGCCACCTTGCATTACTTCGCGCTCGCGCTCACGATCGGGATTTTGTTTGGCATTTATTCGTCCGTTTTTGTTGCTGCTGCCGTGGCGATGTGGCTTGGCATTCAACGCGAAGACTTGGTCAAGGGCGGGCCCAAGAAAGATGAAGACCCCAATGACCCCAACGCAGGTGCCACAGTCTGACTAGAATTTGAGCCATGGCGTCCTCTCTCTCCTCTGCACACCGTGCCCAGTTGGTTCTGGAGACGCGTCAGCGTTTCTTGGTGGAGTGTGGGCGAGCGTTGACTGAGTTGGGGGCGCAAATTCAGGAGCGCCTTACCGGTCTGATGAACGAGGCTGCGTCGGCCCGCGACATGCAACAACGGCGCGATGTCTGGATGCTTTACCAGCGTATGCGCTCGGTCTGGTCAGAGGGCACTTTGAAAGCCTGGCAGTCGGCATTGAACCCGATCGCCTTGCCTGTTTCAACAGCGCCCCTGGATGGCAGCTTCGAGTTGGTCGGAACCGAGGTGGTCGAGAACAAAATCACCTCATCCCGTCTGGCCTTGACCTTGATCGACAAAGTCAGTGCCGAGATGAACGACTTGCATTTGCGTGTCAAGTACCTCGAAGGTACGCAAGACCTGGCGAGTCACGATGTTCTCCGGCCCGAGGTGTTGACGCTGGCCATGGTTGAACAGTGGGCCAGCCTGGGCATGCCGCCTGAGGCATGGGCACTGGTGAACGATGTGGCGCTCAAGTTGCTGACCGAGAGGCTCAGGCAGGCCTATGCCCAAGGCAATGAATTTTTGATCAAGCAGGGTGTGTTGCCCACGATCGAATTGAAGGACCGCGTACGACGCGTGCTGTCTGCCGAACCACGCAGTCCGTCCAGCGCGTCTGCACCCCTTCATCCTTCAGGTCAGAAACCCGCGACGCCGGAGTCTCAGCGAGGTGGCTTGTCGAGTCGCTCGTCGGGCCACTCCACCGGCTATGGTGAGCACGACAGTGGCCCAGGGGTGCCTGGCGCAGAGGCTGCAGCCCGTCCGCGTACCGCCGGTATTTTTGGTGGTCGTTTAGGCTGGGGCAGTGGGGCAGTCGCGGCGTCGGGGCAGCCCATGGCGCAGCATGGCGGTCCTGCTGGTCACGCGCAGGCGTCAGCCTCAGAGCGTGACAGCGCGGCCTACGGCGGCACGGCGGATGAAACCCGCATGATGACCTCAGGAACGCCGTTGGCCAGGGCGCGCAGCCGTGCCATGGGTGTGATGGGTCAACTCAAGCGCCTTTTGGTGGGCTCTGCGGGCGCCAATTACGACACCAGTGCGCATCACTTGCCATCGCCCGCTTTGGCGGCGGCCATGGCGGCGCAGGCCCCATCGGCGGTTTATGGTGCCGGCGGTGACACCGTTTTGGAAGACTACAGTCCGGCGGGCGTGCTGCGGGTAGCAGGTGATTTGCGTCAAAAGACCAGCGAACTCAAGGCGAAGGCCGAAACCCAAGGCGAAAAAGCCACGATTGAAATCGTTGCCCTGATGTTTCAGTCCATCTTGCAGGAGGATCGCATTCCACCGGGCATTCGGGTGTGGTTTGCCCGCCTGCAAATGCCGGTGTTGCGGGTGGCTCTGGCCGAACCTGATTTCTTTGGCACCTTGAATCATCCCGCGCGACAGTTGATTGACCGCATGGGCTCGTGCGTGATGGGATTTGATGCCAGTGGTATCCAAACCACGGCGCTGCAAACCGAAATCAAACGCGTGGTGCAGGTGATTGAGCAGTACCCCGAAACAGGCAAACGGGTCTTTCAGTTGGTTTATGAAGAGTTTCAGCGGTTTTTGGCGCAGTTTTTGACCGACAAAGCTTCTACCCAGAAAGTGGTCAGCGTGGCCCAGCAAGTGGAGCAGAAAGAGACGCTCACGATCCAGTACACGATCGAGATGCGCAACATGCTCAAGGACCTGCCGGTGCGTGACGAAATTCGCGAGTTCTTGTTCAAGGTCTGGGCTGAGGTGTTGGCCGTGGCAGCGGTGCGCAAGGGGCCGCAGCACGCTGAGACCCTGGCTCTCAAAAAATCAGCGTCTGACCTGGTCTGGGCTGCCAGTGCCAAGCCTAATCGCGTGGACCGTGCCCGGGTGATTCAGGATTTGCCACAGTTGCTGCAGCGCCTGCGCGCCGGCATGAGTTTGCTGGGGGTGCCGCCGTCCGAGCAGGAGCACCATCTCAAGACGGTTAGTGACACCTTGGCCGACGCGTTTTTGTCCAAGACACAAGCCATACCCGCCGATCAGATCCAGGCCATGGCCGCACGTCTTGAAAATCTCGAGGATTTCCTCAGTGACGACGGCATGGGCGATTTGCCGCTGGATGCCGAAAGTATTGAGCTGATGCTGGGTATCGACGCGTCCCTGATCGATGTGGTGGCCGATGGCGGCTCGCGTCCCAACGAGGCGATGCTGGCGTGGGCGCAAGAGCTGCAGCTGGGCGCCTGGTTTACCCTGGACCACAACGGCCGCATCTCTCAAGTTCAGTTTGTCTGGCGCAGCGAGCGCAAGCACCTGCACCTTTTTGCCTCCACCGATGGCCGCAGTTGTCTGATTCAGGCGGGTCGTCTGGCGGCTTATTTGCAGGCTGGTTTGTTGTTGCCTCAAGAAGAGGAAGCCTTGACCGTGCGCGCGACCCGCGATGCCTTGGGCAAACTGGAAGCCAACCCGGAGCGTCTGCTCGGTTGACAGGGCAACCCACAGCCCATCGGGCTGCGGCGTTTTCGTGAAAGACGGGGCAGTAGTGCCTCAGTGAGTGATGCGCTGAGTCGTGTCCTCACACAGCTCGTCCAATACCAAGGCGTCGGGCTCCAAACCCAGACTCCAGTACACCATCAGCACAATGATTTTGAAGTCATCCAGTGGCACCGGACTGCCGGGCGCTGCCATGGCGCGGTCCATCACAATTTCCCGCATGTAGGCGGGGAGTACCCCCGCTGACTCCATGAATGTGATGAAACCCAGGCAATCTGGCCCCAAGTGGTTCTGTTCGGCGCTGGCATACACACGCATGCTGTCGGGCGACTGAGTCAGTCGTTCATGCAGCGCGGGCCCGGGTGCGGGTTCGTCGGTCTGTTCGGTGCAGGGCGGTTGCAGGCCGCGCGCCGCCAGATTCAGGTCATTCAGCCAAGCCAAAGCCTCCTGTATTTCGTCGGCCTCAAAACCAACGGCATTCAGCTTGCGCTCCAGATGGGCCAGCTCGGGGCAGGCTTGACCGTGGGCGTAATTTTCAAAAACAAACGCTAGGACTTCAAACATGCGCTCAATATAGCGCGATTGCCAGTCAGCAAAAGCCTCAAATGCTATGAATTTGGATTTCCGGGTCAATTCCGGCCTTAAGCCATTGGCACTCAGGCGTCGGTGAGGCGCTGAAACAGGCCGCCTGGCAAGCGGGCCACCCGGCCATCAATTTCAAGCGTCATGAGTTGCGCCTGCAGATGGGCGGTGTCCAGGCCGCAGCGCGCTTGCAGGGCATCCAGCCCTACCGGGTCAAAGCCCAACCAGTGCAGCAAAGAGGGTTCGGCATCAAATAGGGCTTCAGCCCTTTCACCGCTTGGGTTTATTGCTATTGAATCAGGAGTTTCTAAGGTAAAAGGTATCACCTTCATCTCTTCCAGCACGTCCTGTGCCGACTCCACCAACTTGGCCCCTTGCTTGATGAGGGCGTGGCAACCCCGCGCCTGGGTGGCGTGGATCGAGCCGGGAATGGCAAACACCTCTTTGCCCTGCTCCACGGTCAGTCGGGCCGTGATCAATGACCCTGACTGGAGGGCGGCCTCGACCACCAGCGTGCCTTGGGCCAGTCCTGCAATGATGCGGTTGCGCTTGGGGAAGTTGGCGGTCAGGGGCGGCGTGCCCAGCGGGTACTCACTGACCAGCAGGCCATGCTGGGCGATGCGGTGGGCCAGGTCACGGTGGCTTCTCGGGTAGACCCGGTCCAGGCCCGTACCCACCACCGCAATGGTGGCCAGTCGCTGGTCGCCGGGCGTCAGGCTCTCCAGAGCACCTTCGTGGGCCGCACCGTCCACGCCCAAGGCCAGGCCGGAAACCACCGTCAAGCCCGCCAGCCCCAAGGCCTTGGCAAAAAGTCGGGCGTTCAGGGTCCCTTGCGGCGTGGGGTTGCGGCTACCCACGATGGCAACGCTGTTGGTGAGCGCACTGGACCAGATGTTTGCTATATTATTTATAGCTATTGATGTATGACTGGTAAGGGCTGGAGCCATATTTGGCATAAAACAGCCAGCGCCCAGCAAATACAGCATCAACGGCGGGTCGTCCATGGTCAGCAGCGAGCCCGGGTAATCCGCGTCGCCCAAGACCACGATATGGCGCTGGGCCGCCCCGTCGCCGGAGGCCTGCAACCAGTCCCACGTGGTGACCAGCAACTCGGCCAGCCCCGGGGGCTCACTGCGCAAGGCCGCCGCTTGCCCCGGGCCGACCACTTGCCGCAATGCGGACAAAGGCTGTTCAAACACGGTTTGTGGCAAGCCAAAGGCCCCAAGCAACTTGCGCGCGGTGCCATTGCCCACGCCCGGGGTGAGGGTCAGTCGCAGCCAGCCGCTGAGTTCGTCGCGATCCAAGCGGCGGCCCTCAGCGCGGGTTGATCAGGCGGTCACCGACCTTGGCGCCGTCCGTGATCTCCAGCACCAGGGCGTAAGAGAGTTTGTCAAACGTGCGGAACACCATCAACAAGCCGTTGCGCTCGTCGGGCAGCTTCAGGGCGGTGCGGGCCTCGTCGGTTTTGTCGATCAGGCGTGCGCCGTCCTTGAGAATGGCCAGCACATGGCCGCTTTGAAGGCCATCGCGGGTGCCACGGTTGATCACGACCACCTGGTTCTGTGCCGCGTTGACTACCGCGCTGCCATAGACCGAGACAATGCGCGCATCAATGGGTGTCGTGGGCGCGCGCGGCACGTAGCTCAGCAGTTGCTGCGGTGGCTCGGGCAGCAAGCGGTCGCCCACGCGCATTTCTTCTTTGGCCGCCACGATGTCAATGGTGGCCGGAATGATGTCGGTGCGCGGCTTGCCCGCCTTGTCGATGGACTCCGCAGTGGACTCGCCCCGCACCAGCAGGGCCTTGCCCACGTACTGCGCTTCATAGCCCAGCACCTCGCCCGTCACGGGGTCCTTGAGTGGTGTGGCGTTGCGAAACACGCGGAAGGCTTGTTGCTTTTGCGTTGCATCGTCCACCAGCACGGTGGCGCCTTCGCCCCGCGCATAAGCCCGGTCGCCGCGGGTCAGCAGCACCCGGTTTTCTTGTGCCGCCACAATGCGCGGCGCAGTCTTCAGGCCGTTCTCGTCCACGATGACTGGTTCGGCCAGAAAGGGCTCGATCAAATGGCTTTTCAGGGTGGGCAGGGCGTCGCTGGCCAATGTCTCATACCGCGTGCGCGGCGACAGGCGGACCGTATCGGTCGGCATGGCGCCACTGCCGGCCTGGCGGGTGCGCAGGCTGGCGCGGCCATCTCTGCGCTCCAGGTACAGCTTTTGGCCGGGGTAAATCAGGTGTGGGTTTTTGATGTCGTCCAGGTTCATGCCCCACAGCTCCGGCCAGCGCCAGGCATTTTTGAGGAACAGGCTGGAGATGTCCCACAAGGTGTCGCCCTGGCGCACCGTGTAGTTGTCAGGCGCGTTGGCGCTCAGGTCACTCAGGGGCACGCCGGCTTGCGCCACTTGGGCGGCTGTGGCTTTTTGGTCGGGGGTCACCGGCAAGTTTTGCGCGCTGACGCCAAGGTGCGCCAGGGTGCCGGTCAGAAGTGCCAGGGTAGCCAGGGTGATTTTGGATTTCGCCATCGGGTTGTTGGTCATAGGGTGATGCATAGCAAATGCGTATGTTTAGACGGACTGGGTACTCGGCAGGGGATCTGGCCCCAGGGGGAAATCTTGATAAATCACGCGCGATTTTGCGCTCAAGCCATTGATGTCGCAACGTTTTGTGAACGGGCGGGCGGGCGGAACTGTCAAAAGTGGCGAAAATAACGACAATTTTCATTCATTCTGACCTATGGCGCTCCTTCCCATTCTCTGCTTTCCTGACCCCAAACTGCACACCGTGGCCAAGCCCGTGGCGGCGGTGGACGCCCGCATCCAGACCCTGATTGCCGACATGCTGGAAACCATGTACGACGCCAAGGGCATTGGCCTGGCCGCTACGCAGGTGGATGTGCATGAGCGCTTGATCGTGATTGATGTCTCCGAGGAGCGCGATGAGCCCATGGTGCTGATCAACCCGGCGCTGGTCTGGAACAGCCCCGAGACGCACGTCAACGAAGAAGGCTGTCTGTCGGTGCCCGGTATTTATGACGGCGTGCAGCGCTTCGATGCCATCAAGGTCAAGGCACTGGACGGCACGGGAGCGTCACGCATTGTGGAGGCTGACGGCCTGTTGGCGGTGTGCATTCAGCACGAGATGGACCACCTGATGGGCAAGGTATTTGTCGAATACCTCTCGCCCTTGAAGCGTGACCGCATCAAGAAAAAGATGCTCAAGGCCCTGCGTGAGGAACGCGCTTGAGACTGATCTTTGCCGGCACGCCCGAGTTCGCCCGCGTGGCGCTGGCGCAATTGCACGCCGCCGGGCATGAGGTGGTGCTGGTGCTGAGCCAGCCAGACCGGCCGGCCGGCCGGGGCATGAAGTTGCAGGCCTCTGCCGTGAAACAGTTTGCGCTGGCGCATGGCCTGCCTGTTGCACAGCCGCGCAGCTTGCGGCTGGACGGGAAATATGCTGAAGACGCCGAAGCGGCCCAGCAGGCCATGGTGGCGGCGCAAGCCGACGCCATGGTGGTGGTGGCTTACGGGTTGATCTTGCCGCAGTGGGTACTGGGTTTGCCCAGACTGGGTTGCTTCAATATTCATGCGTCTTTGCTTCCGCGCTGGCGCGGCGCTGCCCCGATTCACCGGGCCATCGAGGCCGGTGACCGCGAGACCGGCGTCACCATCATGCAAATGGACGCGGGGCTGGACACTGGCGACATGGTGCAGGTGCACGCCCTGGCCATTACCGAGCAAGACACCACGGCCACCCTGCACGACAAGTTGGCTGACCTGGGTGGCCGTTTGATGGTGGAGACTCTGGTACAAGCCCAATCGGGCAGCTTGCACCCGGTGAAGCAACCCCTGGCGGGTGTCACTTACGCCCACAAAATCGACAAGTCCGAGGCCGCCATTGACTGGCAAGACTCGGCTGAGCAGATTGTGCGGCGCGTGCGGGCCTTCAATCCTTTTCCCGGGGCCAGCGCCACGCTGCGGGGTGAGTCACTCAAAGTGTGGGCTGCCGAGGTACTGCCAGGGCCAACGCCTGCTGGCGAGAAATTTGGACAAATAATGGCTGTAGCCCCCGAGGGTATTACGGTTGTAGCTATGAATTCTGTAGTAAGCATCACCAGCCTGCAGCGCCCAGGCGGCAAACGTCTGGCGGTGGCCGAGTTTCTGCGCGGTTTCGATTTGCAGCCTGGCATGGTGTTTGACCCACCTGCCGCGCCCGCGCCAGACAGTCCCCCGGCTTGACCACTTGACGCCTCATGTTTTTCTTTCGCAGCCATTACCAGCATCCTGAATTTCGCATTGGTGCCCTGGATTCGCTGGCGCTGGCGCCAGGTCTGGCGGCTTGGGGCCTGATGACCGGGGTGGCCATGGTCAAGTCGGGCATGAGCACGCTGGAGGCGCTGCTGATGAGCGTCATCGTGTTCGCCGGCAGCTCGCAGTTGGCGGCCATTCCCTTGTTGATGGTGGCCGCCCCCATGTGGGTGATTTTGGCCACCGGGTTTTGCGTCAACCTGCGCTTTGTGGTGTTCAGCGCCCACATCCGTCCCTACGTGATGCACCTGCCACTGTGGCAGCGCCTGCTCACCGGGTATTTGACGGCGGATTTGAGCTACGTGCTCTTTACCAAGCGATTTCCCGACGTGGGGCAGAGTGCCGCAGAGTTACATGCCCAGCAGGCTTACCTGGCGGGCAATTGCGGGGTGAACTGGTTGGCCTGGGTGGGGTTCAGTGTGTTGGGGGTGGTGTTGGCCAATTTCATTCCCACGGCGTGGGGCCTGGGTTTTGCCGGCATTCTGGCGCTGCTGGGCATTTTGTGTTCTCTGGCATCCAGCCGTTTGCGGGTGGTGTCTGCCGGGGTGGCGGGCGCGGCGGCGGTGGCCGCCTTCGCTCTGCCGTTCAAGCTCAACATTTTGGTGGCCATTGCGGCCGCGGTGGCTTTGTGCCTGATTTTGGACGCCAATCCCCTGAACCGCCGGAGCAAGCCATGAACGAAACCGATGGCTGGACGCTGCTGACGATTGTGGCGCTGGCAGGCGTGACCGTGATCACGCGGTCCTTCTTTTTTATCTCCAGCCGACCCTGGACGTTGCCGCAATGGGCGCAGCGCGGGTTGCAGTACGCGCCCATTGCCGCGCTGGCCGCAGTGATCGTGCCCGAGATGGTGATGACGCAAGGTCAGCTCATCACAACCTGGCAAGACGCCCGCCTGTTTGCTGTGGCGGCGGGTGCTGGGTGGTTTTTCTGGCGCCGGGGTGCTGGCCAAGCCGTGCTGGGCACGATTGTGGTCGGCATGGCGGTTTACCTGCCGCTGCGCCTCGGCCTGGGCTGGTGAAAGCCGCCAGTCTGGTGCGCCAGGCGGCCGCCGGCACTCCTACAATTCCTTTTAATTTCCACTATCTGCAGGGCTACCCATGAACGTCATTCGCTTTTCTGATTTGTGTGCCCAAGGGCGGGTCGCTGGCAAACGCGTGTTTATCCGGGCCGACCTCAATGTGCCGCAAGACGAATCGGGCAAGATCACCGAAGACACGCGCATTCGGGCCTCCATGCCCTGTATTCAGATGGCGCTGGACGCCGGTGCGGCGGTGATGGTCACTTCGCACTTGGGGCGCCCGACGGAAGGTGCATTCAAACCCGCAGACTCCTTGGCGCCTGTGGCCCAGCGTCTGGCGCAACTGATGGGGCGCGAGGTGCCACTGGTGGCAAATTGGGTGGATGGCGTCAGCGTGCAGCCGGGTCAGGTGGTGCTATTGGAAAACTGCCGCGTCAACCCCGGTGAAAAGAAAAACAACGAGGCATTGGCCAAAAAAATGGCCGCTCTGTGCGACATTTTTGTGCACGACGCCTTTGGCACGGCCCACCGCGCCGAGGCTTCCACTTATGGCATCGCCGAGTTTGCACCCGTGGCGTGTGCCGGCCCCTTGCTGGCCGCCGAGATGGACGCCATCACGCTGGCTCTGGCCAGCCCGAAGCGGCCGCTGGTGGCCATCGTGGCGGGCTCCAAGGTCTCGACCAAGTTGACTATTCTCAAAAGTCTGGCGGACAAGGTTGACCAACTGATCGTGGGTGGCGGCATTGCCAACACCTTCATGCTGGCCTCGGGTCTGCCCATTGGCAAGAGTCTGGCCGAGCACGATTTGCTGCCCGAGGCCCGCGCCGTCATGGACGCCATGACGGCGCGCGGTGCGGCAGTGCCGATTCCTACCGATGTGGTGACTGCCAAGTCGTTCTCGGCCGACGCTGTGGCAACGGTCAAGGCCGCGCAAGATGTGGCTGAAGATGACCTCATTCTCGACATCGGGCCCGAAACAGCAGCGGCGCTGGCGCTGCAGCTCAAGTCGGCCGGCACCATTGTCTGGAACGGCCCGGTGGGGGTTTTTGAGTTTGCCGCCTTCGAGAACGGCACGCGCACCCTGGCCCAGGCCATTGCCCAATCCAGCGCCTTTTCCATTGCCGGTGGGGGCGACACCCTGGCGGCTATCGCCAAATATGGCATTGAGAAACAGGTGGGCTACATCTCCACCGGAGGTGGCGCTTTCCTGGAGGTGCTGGAAGGCAAGACCTTGCCCGCTTTTGAGATTTTGTCGCGCCGTGCAGCAGGCGTTCCTGCCGACAGCGCTCAAGAGTCAAGTCTGGATGTTGCCCGCGGCGTGGGCATGATGGGGTCCGAGGCTTCATTGCGGAAAATTTTGCAAACGGTGGTTGACAGCATGAGCAGCAGCCTGCCTGCTATCCAGACGGCATTGGTGCAAGGGGATGCGGCGCTGGCCAATCGCTTGTTGCACGGCATCAAGGGCTACATTCCCATTTTCTGCACGGACAGTCTGGTCGCCCAGGTCACCCAGGTTGAGGGGGTGAGCAAAACCGCAACGGCAGCCGAGATAGCCCCCTTGTTTGCAGCATTGGCACCCCGCCTGTCGCTCTTATTGACCGAGGTCAAGACCTATGTCGCTCAGCCTGAGGTTTGAGGGTCAAGTGCTTTGTTTTGCTGCTAAGCTGCTATTCCTTAAATTGTTAAATGTCAATTGCCCACCCGGCCCGATCATGCAAGTCGTCCAAAAGGCATCTTTGTAAAAATTATTCAAATGAAAATCGCGCTTGCTCGAGTATTGGTGGTTGACGATGAGGTCGTCATGCGCACCTTCGTGGTGAATTCGCTGCGGCGCCTGGGTATTCAGGCCATTGAGGAGTGTGCTGATGGCGCTGCGGCCCTGGCCGCTGTGGAAGCCTTCAGGCCAGACATGGTGTTGACCGACATTCACATGGAGCCCATGGGGGGGCTGGAGTTTGTCAAACAGCTGCGCGCGTTGCCCAACCTGTCACTGCGCAAAACCCGTGTCATATTCATGAGTGCCGATGCCAGCACCGGAACGCTCGAAGCGGCGCTGCCACTGGGTTCCTGTGGCTACATCGTCAAGCCACCCAGGCCAGAAACCCTGCGAGCCAAACTTGAGTTGGCGTTGAGTTGATTATTTGATTATTTGCTTCCAAGCGCTATGACACTTTCGTCCAAGAACGGTTTTCTGAAGCGCTTTTTGCGTCCTGGTGTCGCCCTCATGGTGCGCCTTAGCGGCCCTGTCAAGTTCTGGGGTTTGCCGCTGCCACTGATGGTGGCACTGGCGGTGCTCGTGACCCTGCAAGTAGCCAGTCTTGCGCGGGAATACCGTTTCACCACCCAGCGCACGCAAGCTGTGGCGCTGCTCGGGCAGTTGGCCAATGTGGTGGTGCCGCTGCAACTGCACCGGGGTCAAAGCAATGTGATCCAGTCAGGCGATACCTCGGTGGTTGCTGCGCGCGAGACCACACGCGTGGCGCTCAAGGCCGCCGTCAGTCAGGTGGACCAGGCATTGGCCGACGGCAGCCTGCGCGAGTTGGCGCCACGCTGGGCGCCCATTCGACGCGCCATTCTTGCGCTGGCCTCAGACGCTGCCACTTCAACCGGTGACCGGGTGGCACTTTTCAAGCAGCACCGCGATCAAATTTTTGCCATTTCTCAGTTGCTTTCGCAAGTCGGTGACACCTCCGGCCTGTCAATATCATCCGAGCCTGATATTTATTTCAGTGCCTTGGTGTTGATTGACCGGTTCGTGCCATGGATTGAGTCTTTGGGTTTGTTGCGTGGACATGGTGCCGGCATGCTGGCCAGTAGCAGCCGGGACCCGGGTGATCTGGCCACCGTTCTGTACCTGTCAGATAGTGCGGCCGAAAAAGCTGTCGAAATCAGCGCAGCCCAGGCTGCCTTGGTCCGTTCAGTACCGGGTACGGATGATGTTTGGTCCCCCGCAGTGGCGCAGGGGCGGAAGTTTGAGTTGGCTGCCAGAGACCTGGCGCAGCAGCCCTCGGCCAGTGCTTTTTTTGCGGCAGGAACCCAGGCCATCGAGGCCGCTGATCGGGCGCGCCAGGTGACCGGTCAGTTTCTGATTCAGCGCCTGACAGCGCGTCATGACGCGCTGCGCAACCAAATCGTGTTTGCGATCGCTGCATTTGCTTTGGGCCTGCTGTTGTGGTGGTACCTGCTACTGAGTTTTTTCCGCAACAGCCAGATTGACCGGGCTTACACCGAAGACGCCATTGAGCTGGCTGCCACAGGTGACCTGACTGGGCAGGCATCCTCGGGTATCGATTCGTTGGGGAATTTTGGACGCCACATGGACATGATGATGTCCAAAATGTCGGCCATTGTGGCCAACATCCGCACGGCGGCCGTGCTGCTGGGTGACACTGGCAAGAAGCTGGTGGATGACACCCGTTCCCTGTCAGACCGTGCACACACGCAGGGCGAGCATCTTCAGCAAACGTCGCTGCACGTCAGGCGTGTGAGCGAGACGGTGGCCCGCAATGCATCGGCTTCGCAAGAAATCAGCATGATGACGCAGAGCCTCCACAAGGAGGCTGATTCGGCAGGCAAATTGATGAACCAGGCCATGCAAAGCATGGGTCCGCTGCAGGTTACCTCCGGGCGTATGACGGACATCATTGGCACCATTGACGGCATTGCTTTTCAGACCAATTTGCTGGCGCTCAATGCCGCCGTTGAGGCCGCCAGGGCGGGCGAGCAGGGGCGTGGCTTTGCGGTGGTGGCGGCTGAAGTGCGCAATCTGGCCAAGCGCAGCCAAACCGCAGCGGCCGAGGTGCGCACCCTGATTGCCGAGTCATCAACGCGGGTCGGCACCACAGTGACCGAAATCAAGCAGGTCAGTGAGATGATGGAGAGCCTGATCTCCGGCATTGGTGAGATTTCCATGAACGTCGACGTCATGGCTGAAGGCAGTGCGGCGCAGAGCGCCGCGCTTGAAGAGGTCGTCAACGCCGTGGGCGACCTGGATGTACTAACCCAGGAAAATGCCGGGCTGATTGCCAATGCGGCCGGCAATTCAGACCGCATGATTGCCCAGGCCTCGGCGCTGGAAATTTCGGTGGGCGATATTCGGTTGCGCCAGGGCACGGCTGACCAGGCTCGCCAAATGGTGTTTGACGCGATGGTGCATGTGCGTGGTGCCGATCTGGCGCGCGCAGCGGCTGATTTTCAGAACCCACACGGTCCGTTCATCAACCGAGATTTGTATGTATTCGTGTTCGATCGCGCTGGTTATTACGTGGTGAACGGCGCAGCACCGCAGCGCAATGGCACGCCTCTCAGTGATATTCCGGGGCTGGATGCCGAAAAGCTGGTAGCCGATGCTTTTGCAGTCTGCGACGAATCCCAGGGCGGCTGGGTGACTTACGCCATCACCAACCCGGTCACGGGCACCCTTCAGGCCAAGATTTCCTATGTCATGCCGCTGGATGAAAACCGCCTGATTGGCTGCGGTTGCTACCTGAATGCGGATTGGCTTGATTTATAAGCGCGGCCCTGACTGCCCGGCGTTTCAATGACTGCACCAATAACAGAGACCATGCCTAACGAAACCCAGCACTCCCTTGAAACCGCTGTGCCAGAGATGCCAACGAATACCAGAGCCCAGGCTGCCCAAGTTGCGCTTTGTACGGCCCTGCTGCCGGTATGGGGGCGCCACCTGGCGACGTCACGCGCACAGTCTGAAGGCGCGGTGGCCGAGATGCTGTCGGCCTTTGCCGAGATTGGCCCGCACCTGGACCGCGCTGCCCGCCAGTCAAAGCAAATCACGGCTGCCTTGGCGCAAGACGAGGGCGGCATCATCAATCTGGCGCAGGCTTGTGAGGCCGAGCTTCAGCCGCTGCTGGCACACCTTGAGGGGCCTGCTGTGGCGACCCTGCGCAAGGTGTTGGGCATGGTGACGAAATCGGTGTTTGAACTGGAGCAGTTGGCCAAGCCGTTTGAGCACGAAACCCAGATGGTGAGCCGGCAGGTGGAGCGCATGTATGTGGGCTTTCAGTACCAGGACCGCATTAGCCAGATGATGACCTTGCTGCATGAGGACATGGTGCGCTTGCAGGCTGCACTGTGCGACCCTGCTGCCGACTCCCTCACTCTTGATCAGGCCGCCTGGCTGGCGCGACTGGAGTCGCAGTATGTGATGCAGGACCAACGCAATGCCGACCAGCCCAAGGCTGACGTCGATCCGTCCGACGATGGAATTGAAACAACTTTTTTCTGATGAGGTAATGAAATGGCACAAACAATATTGGTGATTGACGACTCTGCAAGCCTGCGCCAGGTGGTCGCCATGGCGCTGCAAGGCGCAGGCTATGAAGTGTTGCAAGCCGGCGACGGGCAGGCTGCGCTGGCCTTGTTGGATGGCCGAAAAATTGGCATGGCCGTGTGCGACGTCAACATGCCGCGCATGAACGGCATTGAGTTTGTCAAGGCGGCCAAGGCGCTGCCAGCGTATCGCTTTTTGCCTATTTTGATGCTCACCACCGAGAGCCAGGAGTCCAAAAAAGAAGAAGGGCGTGCCGCGGGTGCCAAGGCTTGGATGGTCAAGCCTTTTTCGCCCTCTTCACTGCTCAACGCCGTGTCCAAGTTGTGCCTGCCATAGGCCAATTGCCAGTTTCTCAAGCTGCGATCCGGAGATAGACATGAATGCACCGTTTGAGTTGCCTGCCGAGTTGACAATTTACAGCGCGCTGGAAACCCGCGATGCCCTGTTGGCCTGGGTGACGGAGCACACGACCAAATCGGACCAGGCCATTGAAATTTCGGCTAAGGCCGTTTCGGAGGTCGATGGCTCCGGCCTGCAGTTGCTGGCGGCTTTGTCCAATATGGACTTGGCCTGGCGTCTGGTTGATACCAGTCAGGCTTTCACGGAAGCCTGTCGCACCTTGGGTTTGGCGCATTGGATTGATCCCCGTTATTTGAAGTCTGAAGCCTGAGGCGCACCACCATGAGCAATTCGAGTAACGACGCTGACCAGGATTTCATTGCCGCAGCCATGCCGGCATTTATCAGCGAAGCGGTTGAGCAGACTGAAGCCATTGAAACTCTGTTGCTGGAGCTGGAGGAGCAGCCTGACAACCGGGAGTTGCTGGATTCACTGTTTCGATGTGCCCACACCGTCAAGGGCTCAGCTGGTATTTTTGGTTTGAACAAGGTGGTCGAATTCACACACCATGTCGAAACGCTGTTGGACCAGATGCGTGAAGGTGTCATTGCCCTGGGCCCTGAGTTGAGCACCTTGCTCCTCGAATGCAACGATCAGATTAAATTTCTGGTGGCCACCGCCGCTGATGATGAGGCCGACACGCCGGCGCAAAAGGATCTGCGGGCTGATCTGGTGATTCAGTTGCGCGCCATTACTGATGCGCCCGTGTCTGCTGCGCTGGCGCCCGCCAGTACCGAGCCTGCCCAGGCGGGCGCGCCGGTTGGCGCCACGCGCTGGACTATTTCAGCCCGCTTTGGTCCCGAGACCTTTCGCAATGGCATGGATCCACTGTCCATAGCGCGCTACCTGGCGGGCATGGGCACGGTGCACAGCATGCGCTGCGGTACCGAGGCGGTACCGTCTTTGGTGAATCTGAATCCGGAAACCTGCTACCTGAGTTTTGGTATGGCGCTGGAGTCTGCCTCCAACCGCGAAGAAGTGGAGGGTGCTTTCAGTTTCGTGATTGATGATTGCGAGCTGGATGTCATTGCGCCTGAAACACCAGGGCAAAAGCTGGTGCGCCAGATTGAGGAGTTGCCGGAGACGCCGCGCCTGGGTGACATGCTGGTGTCGGTGGGTGCCATCTCGCAAGACAAGCTGGTTCAGGTTCTGGACAGCCAAAAACACAGCCCAGGCATGCCATCGGTTGCTGTGCACAAGCTGGGGGGCTTGCTGGAGTCCCAGGCTGGCGTGGCCCCGGAGGTCGTCGAGGCGGCGCTGGGCAAGCAGCAAAAAATTCGTGATAACGCGCCCAGCGAGGAGCGCTACATCCGTGTGCAAGCCGATCGGCTCGACGCGGTGATCAATCTGTTGGGTGAGCTGGTGATTGCCGGGGCGGGCGCCACGTTGCTGGCACGCGAGACCCGCCAGACCGGCCTGGTTGAGGCCAACCTGCACATGAACAGTCTGATTGAGGAAATCCGCAACGGCACCCTGGGCCTGCGTATGGTGCCTGTGGGCGAAACTTTCAGCCGTTTCCGGCGTGTGGTGCGTGACACCGCATCCAGCCTTGGCAAGGAAGTCAACTTCGAGATCGTGGGCGGCGATGCAGAGCTTGACAAGTCCATGGTCGAGAAAATTGCCGATCCCCTGATGCATCTGGTGCGTAACTCCCTGGACCACGGCCTGGAGCCACCGCAGGAGCGATTGGCGGCTGGCAAGCCCGCCGCTGGCAAGCTGGTTTTGAGTGCCCAGCATGAAACGGGCTGCATTTTGATTCGTATTGAGGATGATGGACGCGGTATCAATCGGGATCGCGTGTTGCAACGGGCCTGGAACCGTGGCCTGGTGGAGCAGGGCGTGGTGCCGCCGGATGATGTCATCAACATGCTGATATTTGAGCCTGGCTTTTCTACCGCTGAACAAGTCACCAACCTCTCGGGTCGTGGTGTGGGCATGGACGTGGTGCGACGCAACATTGAGGCCTTGCGCGGCACGCTCAAGCTGACCAGCAACCCCGGGCGCGGTTTGCAGGTGGACATCCGGTTGCCGCTCACATTGGCCATCATTGACGGCTTCATGGTGGGGGTGGGCAAGTCAAAGTTTGTTCTGCCACTGGAGTCGGTGGTCGAGGTGATTGAGGCTGGTGGTCAGCACGTCAAGGCCGACGCCAGCGGGCGTCACTGCCTGGAGCTACGTGGCGCAGTGCTGCCGGTGGTGCGCTTGCGCACGCTCTATACCGTGGAGTCCGCCTTGCCCGAACGGGTGAGCGTGGTGGTGGTCAATTCACCGCGCGGTCAATATGGGATTGAAGTTGAAGTGCTGCTGGGCCAGCAGCAAACCGTGATCAAACCACTGGGGCGTTTGTTTAAAACCTTGCGTGGTATTTCGGGCTCCAGTATTTTGGGCAGCGGTGAAGTCGCCCTGATTCTGGATGTCGTGTCAC
>CAZLRQ010000005.1:0-16313 GCA_964562035.1 uncultured Rhodoferax sp.
TGCTCCAGCAATTGCTCCAGCAAATAGTGCGCGCGCTCCGGGCCTTCAGATTGAATGACGGCGCTTAAAGCGTCCATCCACTCGCGGGTCTCTTGACTGTCCGCGTCAGGCGCGATTGCGCCCAATAAATTCTCGGGTACGGCGGTCATGCTTGTCTCCATAGTTATTTGTGATTCGAATAGTAGCCGGGATCATTTGCCTCGGCACGGGAAATAAATTATGCGTCAGACTCCCATGTATTTCAATGGGTGACGATGAATATCACAATGCGATATTTAATGTCGCATATTTTTAACAATTTACCGGCCTTGCCAAATTGGCGCGTGACTTAAACTCCGCGCGATGCCTTTGCCCCGCCCGATTTCATTACCCAACCCCCTGTCCTTGCCCCCTTTGGCGAGGCTGCGCAACTGGTGGCAGCGCCTGAACCCGCAAATGCAGGATCGGTTTGCGGTGCTGGCGCCGCTGGCCGCTGTACTGCTCTTTCTAGCGGCCATCGTTGCGGCCTTTGGCTACTTGCGGCTGGAGGAACTGGAGCGCGAACAGGAAGCGGTCAACCGCGATGTCGAATACACCCAGCAGCAATTGCGCCTGCGCCTACTCGAGCGGCAGGAGCAGCTGATGCGCATTGCCCGCGAGCTGTCCAACCGGGAGCTTGGTGCCCAGGACTTCCAGGGCCAGGCCGAAGTTATCGTCAACCAATACCCCGAGTTGCAAAGCTTGACGTGGATTGACGATCGCAAACGCATCAGAGCCAGCTTCGGCACGGCAAGCCTGTCGGGCACCCAGTTACAACCCGTAGACAGCATCCTCAAACCAGGGGAAACCGACAGCAACTACACGCTGGCCCGAGAACTCCAGCAACTCATTTACGCCCAAAACCTGGCAAGCCCCGACAGTCAAGCCATGCTGCAACTGCTGATTCCGCTCAGCGACCGATCCCGTTTCGCCGGCATCTTGCTGGCCGAGTATTCGGTAGATGCACTATTTCGGTACGGCGTGCCTGCCGAAGTCTCGGCCCGCCACGCCATTTCATTCCATGACGGTAACGGGGGTTTCCTGGCTGGCACCACCATTCCCGTGCGTGGTGGTGCCACCCGTTTGCTGCCTTGGGCCAGCCCGCTGAATGCGTATGAAGTGGCCGTGTCACCCGTCGGCAATGGCCTGATCATTCGCGGCCAGGTGTACCGCACATCGTTGGGCGTGATCGGCAGCGGCTTGTTCTGGCTGGTGACCACCCTGAGCGTCATGACCGCCTGGATGCTGATTGCCAACTGGCGCCATACGCGCCGGCGCGTGCAGGCGCAGGACGCACTGGTGCTGGAAACCGCGTTCCGCCGCGCCATGGAAAACTCCATCCTGACCGGCATGCGCGCCCTCGACTTGCAAGGCCGCATCACCTACGTCAATGCCGCCTTTTGTCAGATGACGGGGTGGAGCGAATCTGATTTGGTAGGAGAAACCGCACCCTTCCCCTACTGGCCTGAAGAAGACTGCGACGCCCTCACCTTCCGCCTGCACGAAGAGTTGACGGGGCACTCCATGCCCGGTGGATTTCAGGTGCGCGTGAAGCGCCGCGACGGCACGCTGTTTGATGCGCGGCTTTACGTGTCGCCCCTGATTGATGCCCGAGGGACTCAGAGTGGGTGGATGACCTCCATGACTGACATCACGGAGCCCACCCGAATCCGGGAGCAACTGTCGGCCTCGCATGAGCGCTTCACCACGGTGCTGGAGGCGCTGGACGCATCCATCTCAGTGGCCCCTCTGGGCAGTGATGAGCTGTTGTTTGCCAACAAGCTGTACCGACTTTGGTTTGGCACCCATGTCCACGGGCATTTACAACTGGTGGCGCAGGCGGGCGTGCCAGCGCCACCCGCCAGCGACGAGTCACAGGACAGTGTGGACGCCTTCGCCGGCTTACCCACCAACTTGCTGCCTGACAGCGAAGCCGAAAGCGCCGAGATCTACCTGGAGCCGCTGGACAAATGGCTGGAGGTGCGTACCCGCTACCTGAGCTGGGTCGACGGCCGCTTGGCACAAATGGTGATTGCGACCGACATCACCGCACGCCGCATCGCCGAGGAGCAGGCGGCGGTGCAAACCGAACGCGCCCAAAATGCCAGTCGTCTCATCACCATGGGCGAGATGGCGTCCAGCGTGGCCCATGAATTGAATCAACCGCTGACCGCCATTAACAACTACTGCAACGGCATGGTGTCGCGCATCAAAGCCAAGCAAATCACGGAAGAGGATCTGCTGGGCGCGCTGGAGAAAACAGCCCGTCAAGCCCAGCGTGCGGGCCAGATCATTCAGCGCATCCGATCTTTTGTGAAGCGCAGCGAACCCAACCGCAGCCTGTCGGGCATTCAGGCCATGGTGGGTGAAGCGGTGGAGTTGGCTGAAATAGAGTTACGCCGACGCAACGTGCGTTTGACGCACTACGTGGCACCTCGCATGCCGCAGTTGATGGTCGACCCCATCCTGATCGAACAGGTGCTGCTCAACCTGCTTAAAAACGCCGCCGAGTCGGTCGACGCGGCGCAAAGGCCGACCGCCCAGCGTATCGTCAAGCTGCGCGTGGCGCCGGCCCAGGTCGACGGCAAACTGGTCATTGAGTTCATGGTGATGGACTCGGGCAATGGTATTGCCCCGGAAGTCATGGACCGCCTGTACGAGGCTTTTTACTCCACCAAGGCCGATGGCATGGGCATTGGCCTGAGCCTGTGCCGCTCCATTGTGGAGTCGCACATGGGGCGGATGAAAGCGGAGAACCTCTACAATGGCGACGAGCTCACCGGGTGCTGTTTCTCCTTCTGGATTCCGGTGTCAGAAGACGCACCGCTCAAGGCCACTGCGCCATAAATCCCCCCTGAGACAACCAAGGACGCCAGAGTAAAACATGAGTTTGATCCCCAAAAAAGGTACGGTCTACGTGGTAGACGACGATGAGGCCGTTCGGGACTCGCTCCAGTGGTTGCTGGAGGGCAAGGACTACCGGGTTCGCTGCTTTGAGTCAGCTGAATCGTTCTTGAGCCGGTACGACGCGCGCGAAGTGGCCTGTTTGATTGTCGACATCCGCATGGGCGGCATGACCGGACTTGAACTGCAAACCCGGCTGATTGAAGCCAAATCGCCGTTGCCCATCGTGTTCATCACGGGCCACGGTGACGTGCCCATGGCGGTAGACACCATGAAAAAAGGCGCCATGGACTTCATCCAGAAACCCTTCAAGGAAGACCAGTTGTTGGCGTTGGTTGAACGCATGCTGGACCACGCCTCGGGCTCGTTTGCCGACTACCAGATCGCCATCAGCCGGGACGCCCTGATGGCCCGCCTGACCTTGCGCGAATCGCAAGTACTGGAGCGCATTGTGGCGGGGCGACTGAACAAACAAATTGCAGACGACTTGGGCATCAGCATCAAGACGGTGGAGGCGCACCGCGCCAACATCATGGAAAAGCTGAACGCCAACACCGTCGCCGACCTGCTCAAAATCGCCCTGGGACAAACACCCGTCAAAGCCTAGCGCTACAAATCAGATAGCTATCAACGCCCGCCCGATAAGGACCAGCGGGCTTTTTTACATATAAGATCAAAATTATGACGACTGAACACACCGCCCAAATCATTGATGGAAATGCCCTCTCACGCCAGTTGCGGGCCGAGATTGCTACCCGCGCTGAAGCCCTCAAGGCGCGTGGTACCACGCCTGGACTGGCCGTGATTCTGGTGGGCGATGACCCAGCCAGTGCCGTCTACGTGCGCAACAAAGTCAAAGCCTGCGCAGACACGGGTGTTCATTCGGTGTTTGAAAAGTACGAGGCCACGCTGACCGAGGCCGATCTGCTGACCCGCATTGCTGCGCTGAACACCGACCCGGCCATTCACGGCATTCTGGTGCAGATGCCTTTGCCCAAGCACATCAACCCGCACAAGGTGATTGAAGCCATCTCCACCAGCAAAGACGTTGACGGCTACGCCACCCTGAGCGCCGGTGAGCTGATGACCGGCCAGCCTGGTTTTCGCCCCTGCACCCCTTATGGCTGCATGAAGCTCATCGAGACCACCGGCATCGACTTGCGCGGCAAGCACGCGGTGGTCATTGGCCGCAGCAACACCGTGGGCAAGCCCATGGCACTGCTGCTGCTCCAGGCCAACGCCACCGTCACCGTTTGCCACAGCGCAACGGCAGACATGGGCCACCACACCCGCCAGGCGGACGTCATTGTGGCGGCGGTAGGCAAGCGCAATGTACTCACCGCCGATATGGTCAAACCTGGCGCCGTGGTCATTGACGTCGGCATGAACCGCGACGAACAGGGCAAGCTGTGTGGTGATGTCGACTTTGCGGGTGTCAAAAACGTGGCCGGTTTCATCACGCCGGTCCCTGGTGGTGTGGGCCCCATGACCATCACCATGCTCCTGGTCAACACCCTTGAAGCCGCAGAACGCGTCGCCAAATAAACCGCCATGAACAACCCATTACTCTCTTTCGACGATCTGCCGCTGTTTGACCAAATCAAGCCAGACCATGTCGCGCCAGCCATTGACGCCCTGCTGGCCCAAGCCAGCACCGCGCTTGAGACCGTCACCGCCGCTGACTTTCCCGCAGGCTGGGAAGCCATTGCCAAAGTGCTGGACGTGGCCACCGAGCAACTGGGCCGAGCCTGGGGCGCTGTCAGCCACCTCAACAGCGTGGCCGACACACCCGAACTGCGCGCGGCCTATAACGAAGCACTGCCCAAAGTCACCGAGTTCTTCACGCGTCTGGGGGCCGATGAGCGGCTGTACGCCAAGTACAAGGCCATTGACGCGGCGACATTGAATGCAGAGCAAACCCAGGCCCACAAGAATGCCATGCGCAACTTTGTGCTCGGTGGTGCCGAGTTGGTGGGCGCAGACCGCGAGCGCTTTGCGGCTATCCAGGAGCGCCAGGCTGAGTTGGGCCAAAAATTCAGCGAAAACGCGCTCGACGCCACCGACGCTTTCGCCTACTACGCCCAAGCGGCAGAACTCGAAGGTGTACCGGCTGATGTGCAGCAAACCGCCCTGGCAGCCGCCAAGGCCCAAGGCAAAGAGGGCTACAAACTGACCCTCAAAATGCCGTGCTACCTGCCCGTGATGCAGTTTGCCCAAAGCAGCGCCTTGCGCGAGAAGCTCTACCGTGCCTACGTGACGCGCGCCTCCGACCAAGCTGACACCGATGCCCGTCAGTTTGACAACTCAGCCCTGATCAACGAGATGCTGGCACTGCGCCTGGAAGAAGCCCAGTTGTTGGGCTACCGAAACTTTGGCGAACTCTCCGTCGTGCCCAAAATGGCGGAGTCGCCCGAGCACGTGATCACTTTTCTGCGCGACCTGGCTACCAAGGCCAAGCCATTTGCCGAAAAGGACCTGGCCGACTTGCGGCAGTTCGCTTCTCAGTCGTTAGGCCTGACCGACCCCCAGGCCTGGGACTGGCCTTATGTCAGCGAAAAGCTCAAGGAAGCCCGTTACGCCTTCAGCGAGCAAGAGGTCAAGCAGTACTTCACGGCACCCAAGGTGCTGGCGGGTCTGTTCAAAATTGTCGAGACGCTGTTTGAAGTCAACATCGCGCGTGACACGGCGCCCGTCTGGAATCCGGGCGTGGCGTTTTACAGAATCGAACGCGCGGGTCAACTGGTCGGCCAGTTTTACCTGGACCCGTCCGCACGCAACGGCAAGCGTGGCGGGGCCTGGATGGACGACGTGCGCGCCCGCTGGCTGCGCCCGGACACCCAAACACTGCAAACACCCATCGCCCACCTGGTGTGCAACTTTGCCGACGGCGTAGACGGCAAGCCGCCCTTGCTCACGCATGACGATGTGACCACCCTGTTCCACGAGTTTGGCCACGGCCTGCACCACCTGCTGTCCCAGGTGAACGAGCGCGATGTGTCCGGCATCAGCGGGGTCGAGTGGGATGCGGTGGAGCTGCCCAGCCAGTTCATGGAAAACTTTTGTTGGGAATGGGATGTGCTCAAGCACATGACAGCCCACGTCGACACGGGCCAGCCCCTGCCGCGCGCCCTGTTTGACAAAATGCTGGCAGCCAAAAACTTCCAGAGCGGCATGCAAACCCTGCGGCAGATCGAGTTTTCACTGTTCGACATGCTCTTGCACACCGCCCACGACCCGGCACTGGACCTCATGCCCCTGCTGCAGCAAGTGCGGGCAGAAGTTGCCGTCTTGCAGCCGCCCAGCTGGAGCCGCACCGCTCACACCTTCAGCCATATTTTTGCCGGTGGCTATGCCGCCGGTTACTACAGCTACAAATGGGCCGAGGTGCTGAGTGCCGACGCCTACGCCGCGTTTGAAGAAACTGTCGGTAACGATGGCTTGCCAAATGCCGAGACTGGCAGAAAATACCGTCAAGCCATTCTGGAAGCGGGTGGAAGCCGTCCCGCCATTGAATCGTTCAAAGCCTTTCGGGGCCGTGAACCGCAACTGGACGCTTTGCTGCGGCACCAGGGCATGGCCCAGTCATTGGCGTAATAAGGAGACTGTCGTGAAGCACTTGCCCGTCCAACACACCAAACTGGCCGCTGTTTTTACCTTTGCACTGCTGGCGTCCAGCCTGCTGCAGGCGCAAACGGTGTACCGCGTTGTGGGACCCGACGGCAAAGTCACGTTTTCCGACAAACCCCCTGCCACGACGGCCAATGTGACCGCCACCGGCGCGGGTGGCCGTGCGGTCGGTGTGGGCGGTCCCCCACTGCCCTTTGAGCTTCGGCAAGTGGTCAGCCGCTACCCCGTGACGCTTTACACCGCCAGCAACTGCGTGCCGTGTGGTGCGGGTCGGGCGCTGTTGGCCGGCCGAGGCGTGCCGTTTACTGAAAAAACCGTCACCACCGCTGAAGACTCGGAAGCGCTGGTGCGCATCAGCGGCGAAAGCTCGCTGCCCTTCCTCACGATTGGTGCCCAGCAAATCAAGGGCTATTCGGACACGGAATGGACGCAGTTCCTGAATGCAGCGGGTTACCCCGTCAGTTCAATTTTGCCCGCCAATTTTCGCAACCCACCGGCGACGCCCCTGGTCGCGCTGCAAAAGCCAGCTGAGCCCAAGGTAGAGAGTGCAGCCGCGCCGAGCGCCGCGCCCCCAGCACAACAACGCCCAGCCCCTAGCAACCCGTCCAACCCGGCGGGCATCACGTTTTGATCAATAGCGCAGGGTTTTGACACCTGAGGCTGTGCCCAGCAAACACACCTGCGCCTTCTGCAAGGCAAACACACCCACCGTGACCACGCCTGGCCACTGACTGACTGTCATCTCAAAGGCCACCGGGTCGGTGATTTGCAAACCGGTCACATCCAGAATGATCTGGCCGTTGTCAGTCACCAGCGGCGCGCCTTGTTTCATGCGTACCTGAGCTTGCCCGCCCAAGGCGGCAAACTGGCGAATCAGCTGCTGAGCCGCCATCGGAATGATCTCCACGGGCAGTGGAAACTTGCCCAGCACCGAAACCAGCTTGGAGTCGTCTGCGATACACACAAACTGCTTGGCCAAAGCCGCCACAATTTTTTCACGCGTGAGCGCAGCGCCACCGCCCTTGACCATGTGGCCATGGCCATCAATTTCATCGGCACCGTCGATATAAACCGACAAAGAAGCCACCTCGTTGCAGTCAAACACCGGAATGCCCAAAGCCACCAAGCGCTCGGTGCTGGCCACGGAGCTGGACACAGCGCCTTTGATTTGATCTTTCATGGTCGCCAACGCATCAATGAACTTGTTGACAGTTGAGCCGGTGCCCACGCCGACAATTTCACCTGGTACGACGTACTGGAGTGCCGCTTGGCCCACCAGGGTTTTGAGCTCATCTTGGGAAAGTACGCCGGGCGCTTGAGAAACAGGGTGTGTCATCGGAGAAAATCAGGTGAGTTACAAAAAACCAAGTCCAAAGAACTTTGCTGGAATTATCCGATGTCTCTCATTCCCTACGCCCTCGCCCGCCCCTTTTTATTCAGCATGGACCCCGAGGCCGCGCACGAGTTGACGCTGCACACCTTGGCCCGCGCGCAAGGCACGCCCCTGCAGTTGGCTTATTGCTCAAGCCGGGTGGACGACCCTGTCAAGCTGGCCGGTCTGACCTTTCCCAACCGCGTGGGCCTGGCCGCCGGGCTGGACAAAAACGCCCGCTGCATTGACGGCCTGGGCGCCATGGGCTTTGGCTTTGTGGAGGTGGGCACGGTCACGCCCGTGGGGCAACCCGGCAACCCCAAGCCCCGCATGTTTCGCCTGCCCAAGGCCAACGCCTTGATCAACCGCCTGGGCTTTAACAACGAAGGACTGTCGGCTTTTGTCGAGAACGTCAAGCGCTCCAACCTTTACCAACAAAAGCTGAGCGCCAGTCCCCAAAAATCAGCCCCCATGCTGCTGGGCCTGAACATTGGCAAAAACGCCGCCACCCCCATTGAGCGCGCCACCGACGACTACCTGGCCTGCCTGGACGGTGTCTACCCCTACGCCGACTACATCACCGTCAACATCTCCAGCCCCAACACCAAAAACCTGCGCGAGCTGCAAAGTGATGCCGCCCTGGATGAATTGCTCGGCGCCATTGCCACCCGCCGCGAGAGGCTGGCCAGCCAGCACGGCAAGCGCACGCCCATCTTCATCAAAATTGCACCTGATCTGGACGAGGTGCAGGTGGCCGTCATCGCCAACGCACTCAAACGCTACGGCGTGGACAGCACGGGCCGCGCCAACCAGAATTGGGGCGTGGTCGCCACCAACACCACGCTCAGCCGGGACGCGGTCAAAGGCCTTGCGCACGCCGAAGAGACCGGCGGTCTGTCGGGTGCGCCCGTGCTGGCCATGAGCAACCGGGTGATCACACAACTGCGTGCCGCCCTGGGCAAAGACTTTCCCATCATTGGGGTCGGTGGTGTCATGAGCGCTGAAGACGCCGTGAGCAAAATCAGGGCGGGCGCCGATGTGGTGCAGATTTACACCGGTTTGATTTACAAAGGCCCTGCTTTGGTCAACCAAGCGGCAAATATGATCAAAAAGACCTTCCAGCCCTTATAGAATAAGGGCTTATAGCTACTATTTTCATAGCTATAAAGCCGGTGCGTGCAAAGCATTCCACTTCGCACGCCAAACGATGAATTCTTCCAGAGGCACGGGCTTGCACATGAAATAGCCTTGCGCTTCGTCGCAAGACAGCGTTTTGAGCTTGTCCCAGATCAGGGCGTTTTCAACCCCTTCGGCCACCACGCTCAGGCCCAGGTTGTGCGCCAGGTCAATGGTGGAGCGCACGATCTTGGCGTCGTCCTCGTCCTTCTCCATGCCCATCACAAACGACTTGTCAATTTTCAGCTCGTCCACCGGCAGGCGCTTCAAATACGCCAGCGACGAGTAACCGGTCCCAAAGTCGTCAATGGAGAGTTTGAAACCACTGTCGGACAAGCGGTTCAGCGTGTGCTCGGCGCGCTGCGGGTCGTCCATGATGGCGCTCTCGGTGATCTCCAGACAAAAAGCCTTCGTGGGCACCTGGTGTTTGGCCAGCAAATCGTCCAGCTTGGCCGGAAACTCCTGGTCCAGCAAATCGCGGGTTGACAGATTGATGGCAATGCGCAGCGGCTGGCTGTCGCTTTGCAGGCTCAGCCAGACGCGCGCCACCTCTTCAAACATCCACAGGGTGAGCTGGCGCACAAAGCCGGTTTGCTCGGCAAACGGGATAAACAGCATCGGTGGCACCAAACCACGCTCAGGGTGTTGCCAGCGCACCAGCGCCTCAGCCGCCACCACCCGCTGGGTTGCCAACTCAATCTTGGGCTGCAGAAACAAGCGCAATTCACCCTGCTCCACCGCACGGCGCAACTCGGACAACAGTGACAGGGTCTGGGTACTGGACGAGTCCAGCGCGGGGTCATACAACTGCGTCACCGTGGTCTTGTGCTTGGCCGTGTACATCGCCACTTCGGCCCGGCTCAGCAGCGTATCGGCATCTGGCGCATGGGCCGGCCAGCAGGCCACGCCAAAGCCGGCACTCAAGTCCACCGTCTGGTCTTCCAGCGCCAGGGGCTCTTCAAATGAGTGCGCCACGCGCTGCGCCACCGCCAAGGCGGTCTGGGCATCACTGTGCGCCAGCAAAATGGCAAACTCATCGCCGCCCAGGCGGGCCACCATGCCGTCTGGCCCCACGTCTTGCTGCTCCAGCCGGCGCGCCACCGCATTGAGCAGACTGTCACCAAAGGTGTAGCCCAATACGTCATTGACGTGCTTGAACCGGTCCAGGTCCAGCATCACCACCGACAACGGGCGGGGTTCGGCCGCGCCACTCCGGCTGTCAATGGCCTGCTGCACGGCCTCGCGAAAGCGGGCGCGGTTGGGCAAACCGGTCTGTCGGTCCCAATAGGCGAGTTTGCGGATTTCAGTCTGCTGCGCACCAATGTCGATGCGCATGTGGTCAAACGCACGGGCCAGGCCACCAATTTCGTCTTTGCGCCGCAAATGCTTCATGGGTGTGCCGTAGTCACCCTTGGCCAAAAGCTGTGTAGCCTGAATCAGCGCACGCAGCGGCGTGGTCACCCGGCGCGCCGTAATCAAGCTGCCAATGCCGAACAACACAACACCCAAAGCCGTCACCCAGGCCAGCGCCACCTGCAGTTGCGCGTAGGGCGCCACCACCTCGTTCACGGAGCGAAACAGCAGCGTGCGCGTGTAGGCCGTGGCAGTGGAGCCAGCCAGCCTCACGCTTCGGGCCACCAGACGGTCATCACCAACCGACAACTCGGGCAGGTTGCTGCCCACCTCCCGCAAAGTCGCCAGGGCTTGCGCAGGCAGGGTGCTGACAATGACCTTGTCCAGCCCGGTCGCGGTCTTGCTCACAACAGCCAAATGGAGGTCAGACAGGCCATGCATGTCATCCACCAGCTTCTGATTGATCGGAAAGCCCATGAGCACCCACCCGACCACCACCGGTGCATTCATGGGCACCATCACAAATTGATGCGGCAGACCCTTGATGAGCGCCACCTGACCGCCTTGCGACTGGCCAGCAACCGGCGCCACCATGGACTGCAGCACGGGAACAAGCGCCTGGGCATCCTGCCCGTCGCCCACTGCCCTTAATTCACGGCGCGTGTCCAGCAGCGCCGTCACTGTGGCGCCAATGCGCTCACCATGGTTGTCCAGCACGGAACTGATGGTTTCAAGATCGCCCGAGCCCACTGCAGCACGAAAGCCGTAGTCCGCAGCGAGCAGCGCTGCACCCTGACTCAATTTCTGGGCATTTTGGTCCAGCAAACGCAGCCAAACACGCTCCCCCAGCAGCAGCTCCTTGGCAATTTGCGCCCGGGAACTGCTGTCAATGCTGGTGCGCACCACGGTAAACACGGCCAATTGCACAGCCAGCAACAGCAGCAAAGACAAAGCCGCAATCCGCGCGGAAAGGCCGCCCCATCGGGCCAGAAAAGGCCGCGAACTCATGACCCTGTGCGCAGCGGACGAATGGTCAAGCTGACGTTTGCAGCACCCACACCGAGCGCCTGATCTGTAGCCGGCGCCCCCACCGGCAATTCAGGGTGCCAGACGCGCAAACGGTAGTTGCCTGCAGGCACATTGGCCAAAGTCACCTTGCCGGCCTCCGCGCTGCGGGCAAAGTAAGGCGTTTCCACCACCACCACCCAAGCTGCCATGTTGTCGTGAATATTGCAACCCAGCACGGCAATGCCGGACTTGTCGAAAACCACAGGGTTGGCCTCCGTGCCGGCATACAGTTTCAACTCAAAAGTCTTGGTCGGAGAAAACGAGTAAACATGGTGACGAACCTTGTCCCGGTTGGGGAACTGCACCGACGTTCCCGCTGTCACCACCGTCACCATGGGGTCAAACTGTTTGGCTGCCTGTGCAATCATCACGTTTTGGAGAGGCTTTGAGGCTTGCCTGGCCTCGCGTGACTCCAAAAAAACCACCGCGTTGGCCAATGGTTTGCCCGTTTCGTCATTCAGTTGAACCTCCACGGTGGCCGCCGCGACGCCACTCGCGACGAGCATCAGCAGCCAACCTGCCGCCCAGCCCCCCATACCGAACTGCAAATTCAGCCCCTGAAAAACAGCCGTGTTGGCGCGTGGTTTGAACGCTGCTGCAAAGTTTTTTGGCATAGGGTCAGTGGGGTTGATTTAAAGGGCGGTTTTTATTCTATACACCCGCACGCCTGTGAAGCCCCCTGAACCCACGGGCAACCGGCTATCCGTCGATCAGCGCCGGGTCCCAGGCAAACACGGTTTGCTTCTGGTCGCCCAGTTTCTCAATACCCAGGGTAATGACGTCACCCGGTTTCAGGAACTGGGCCTGGGGCTTCTTGCCCATGCCCACACCGGGGGGTGTGCCGGTGGTGATCAGATCACCTGGCTCCAGGGTCATGAAACGGCTCAGGTAACTGACCACCTTGGCCACCGTGAAAATCATGGTGCGGGTGTTGCCAGTCTGCTGGCGCTCGCCATTGATGTCCAGCCACATCGCCAGATTTTGTGGGTCACCCACTTCGTCGGCACTGACCAGCCAGGGGCCAATCGGGCCGAAGGTGTCGCAGCCCTTGCCCTTGTCCCATGTGCCGCCGCGCTCCAATTGGTATTCGCGTTCCGACACGTCGTTGATGGTGCAATAGCCCGCCACATGCTTCAAGGCGTCGGCCTCGCTGACATAGCGCGCCCGGGTGCCAATGACCACGCCCAGTTCAACTTCCCAGTCGGCCTTGACCGAACCCTGCGGCAACACCACGGGGTGCATGCAGCCCACAGCGGAATCGACCGTCTTGGTGAAAACGATGGGTTCTGCCGGAATGGGCATGCCCGATTCGGCGGCATGGTCTGCGTAGTTCAGGCCAATGGCGATGAACTTGCGCATGCCGGTCCAGGGCACGGCCAGGCGGCCTTGCGGGACGATGGGCAGGGTGCTGGCATCCAGGCTGGCCAGCGCGGCCATGCCCGCTTGGGACAGGGTGTTGGGGCCGATGTCGGCCAGCACCGGGCTGAGGTCGCGCACTGTGCCGTCGGTGTGCAGGAGCGCGGGTTTTTCCTGGCCCTTGGGGCCGTGGCGAAGAAGTTTCATGGTGAAAGATGAAAAGTAGAGTGAAGGTTTAGTTGGACATGCCGCCGTCAATGATCTGGGCGGTCCCGGTGGTGAAAGCGGATTCGTCGCTGGCGAGGTAGACCGCCAGCGCGGCAATCTCTTCAACGCGGCCAAGGCGCCCCATGGGCTGGCGCTCCACAAAGCTGGCCTCAACCTGCGCCTGTGTCTGCCCCGTGGCTTTGGCCTGGGCCGTGATGCGCTCCTGCAGCGAGGGCGACATGACCGTGCCGGGGCAAATGGCATTGCAGCGGATGCCTTTGCTGACAAAGTCGGCGGCCACGGATTTGGTCAAACCAACGACGGCGGCTTTGGTCGTGGCGTAGGCGAACCGGTTAGGTGCCCCTTTGATGCTGCTCACCACCGATGCCACGTTGATGATGGAACCACGTCCTTGGGCCAGCATGCCCGGCAAAAAGGCCTTGATGGTGCGAAATTGGGAGCGCACATTCAGATCAAACGCAAACGTCCATTCGTCTTCGGTGCAGTCCAGCAGGCTGCCTGCATGGACGAAGCCCGCTGCGTTGAAGAGCACGTCCACCGGGCCGGCCGCGTCAGCCACGTCGCGTACCGACTGGGCGTTCGTCACATCCAGCACGTAGGTACTGCAAGCAATTTCCTGACTTAAGGAAGCCAGCGCCGCAGCATTGATATCGGTGGCGATCACGCGCGCGCCTTCCGCAGCAAAAGCGATCGCCGTCGCGCGGCCGATGCCTTGACCAGCGGCGGTGATGAACGCGGTCTTTCCCGCAAGTCGTTGTGTCATGAGGTCTCCTGTGGGTTGAGATGGGGTTGTGTTGAAAGTGAAAGTCGCGGGCGGGTATCAAATCACCTTGCCCGGGTTCAGCAGCGCCTGCGGATCAAGCGCCCGTTTAATGACCCGCATCAGCTCAATTTCCTCGGGCGAACGCGCGTGGCCCAGCCACTGGCGCTTCAAGGTGCCGATGCCGTGCTCGGCGGACACCGTCCCGCCGTACTCGCGCACCAGGCCGTAGACGATGTCGTTGACCAAATCTTTGGGCTGCTCTGGCGCACCGGGCTGGTAGACGTTGATGTGCATATTGCCGTCGCCAATGTGACCGTAAAACACGCTCTGGACGTTGGGGATCTGCGCATGGAGCATGGCCTGGCAGCGCCGCACATAGGCGTCCATGTCAGCCACCGGCAGGCCGATGTCATAGGCCGCATGGCCGGGCCATTGCGGTTGCAACTCGCCGGTGGTGTCGCGAATACGCCAGAACGCCTGACCGTCGGACAGCGACTGCGCCAGCGCGGCATTCGGCACCACACCGGACTCCAGAAGCTGGCCCAGCCAAGCCTCAAAGCGCGGGGCATCGTGGACCGGGTCGGTGCCCAGTGCCTCGATCAACACATAGGCACCGTAGGCCGTGTCGTCGCCCTGCAGGGGGTTGCGCACGCCAGGCACCTGGGTGGTCGCAAACTGCCAGAAGTCGGGCCACATGACCTCGAACGCCGAGAGCAGCGGCCCCAGGTTCTGGCGTGCCGAGCTCAGCAGCGTCAGCACGTTGTCGTAATCTTGGGCGGCACAGATGGCCACCATGGTCGAGGCCGGTTTGGGGAACAGCCGGAGCACCACCCGGGTGATGATGCCCAGCGTGCCCTCGCTGCCAATGAACAGGTGCTTGAGGTCAAAGCCCGCGTTGTTCTTGATCATTTTGTTGAGGCTGGTCACCACGCTGCCGTCGGGCAGCACCACCTCAATACCCAACACCATCTCGCGCGCCATGCCGTAACGGATCACGCGGTTGCCACCGGCATTGGTGGCCAGGTTGCCCCCAATCGAACACGAACCGCGGGCGCCCAGGTCCAGCGGGCAGAAGAAGCCGGCTGCGGTGGCGGCCAGCTGAATGGTCTCCAAGGGCGTGCCCGCCAGCACCGTCATGGTGGCCGAGGCCGAGTCAATTTCCTCAATGCCGACCATGCGCTCCAGCGACAGCGCCACCTGCCCCGCCGGCGTGCGTGCGCCACCGCACAGGCCGGTCAGCCCGCCTTGGGGCACCACCGCCACGCCGTGTTCATGGCAAAGACGCATCGCAGCGGCCACACCGGCCGTGTCAACCGGGCGCACCACAGCCAAGGGTGGGCTGGCCGGCAGGCCGCTGTAGTCGTTGTGATTGCGCAGCGGCGCGTCTTCGCCGGCCAGCACAGTCAGCGGGCCCAGCTCGGCCAGCAGGGCATCAAGGAGTGCAGAGGATGAAAGGGTCTGGTTCATAGCAAGAATAGAAGTAAAGCTGAAAAACTAATCCACAGAAAGACAGCGCGCCTCACCCGATGAACCAGCGCATCGGGACCAGCACGATCGACGGGAATATCACCATCAGGAACATCACGGTGAACTCGGCCATCATGAAAGGCATCACGCCCCGGGTCACTTCATCCATGCGCATCTTGCCCACACCCGCCACCACATTGAGCACCGTACCCACCGGCGGGGTAATCAGGCCGATGGCGTTGTTCATGATGAACAGCACGCCAAAGTACACCGGGTCGATGCCAGCGGCCTTGATCACAGGCATCAGCACCGGCGCCATGATCAGGATGGTCGGGGTCATGTCCATCGCCGTGCCCACGGCAATCACCAACAACATGATGGCGATCATCAAAAGTGTGGGTTGGTCTATCAGGGGTTGCAACAGGCCGATGAGCTGGCGCGGGATGTCGGCCACGGTGATCAGCCAGGCACTCACCATGGCGGCCGCCACCAGAAACATGATGATGGAGGTGGTTTTGGCGGCGCTGATGAACACGCCCATGATTTGGTTCCAGTGCAACTCGCGGTACACCACGGTCGCCACAAACAAGGCATAGACGGCCGCAACCACCGCCGCTTCAGTGGGCGTGAACACGCCCATCTTCAGGCCCACAATCACGATCACCGGCAGGAAAAGCGCCCAGGTCGATTCTTTGAGCGCCTGCAGGCGGTCGGCCATCGTGGCCTTGGGCGGCGGCTTGATGTTTTCACGCTGCGACACGAAGTACCAGGCCACGGCAATCGACAGACCCATCAGCAGGCCTGGCACGATGCCCGCCAGAAACAGCTTGCTGATGGACACGTTGGCGGCCACGCCAAACACCACAAAACCAATGGACGGCGGGATCACCGGCGCGATGATGCCGGCCGAGGCGATCAAGCCACCAGCACGCGCCTTGTCATGCCCGGCCTTGACCATCATGGGCAACAGCAGTGCCGCCA
>CAZLRQ010000005.1:16413-25429 GCA_964562035.1 uncultured Rhodoferax sp.
GCACGCGCCTTGTCATGCCCGGCCTTGACCATCATGGGCAACAGCAGTGCCGCCAGCGCGGCGGTGTCGGCCACGGCCGAGCCTGACAGCGCGGCCAGCAGGCAGGCCGCCAGGATGGCCACAAAGCCCAGCCCACCGCGCTTGTGCCCCACCAGCGTCAGGGCCAGTTTCACAATGCGTTGCGACAGGCCACCCACGTTCATGATCTCGCCAGCCAGCATGAAAAAGGGCACGGCCAGCAGCGGAAAGGAGTCGGCACCGTTGATGACGTTTTGCGCCAGAATCTGCGCGTCAAACAAGTCCATGTGCCACATGAGCGCAGCGCCGGACAACAGCAGCGAATAAGCAATGGGCATACCAATGGCCATGGCGGCCAGCAGCGAACCCAGAAAAATAAGAATGGTCATGGTGTTTCTCTGTGACAGGTCAGGTCACTTGTTGATCCCATTGCGGTCAAGGTGCAAGTCTTCAATTTGGGCCAGGTCTTCGGATTCCTTGATGTTGACGAGCTGGTCATCACGCACCTGGCCGGAAAGCACGCGCCAGAGTTCGCGCAGCAGCATCAGCCCCGAGGAGAAGGCGAAGAAAACGCCCGAGGCATAAAAAATGGCCACCGACGCGCCGGTCACAGGGGCTTCCACATCCATGTTGATGCGGGTCTGGTCCAGCGCCCCGCTGAACAGCAACCAGGTGCAGTACAGCATCAGCACATAGCTGATCACCAGGCAGATGCGCTGGCCCACGGGCGGCAGCTTCGCCAGCAAAAAATCAGTGCCCAGGTGGCCATGCTCCTTGATGGCCACCGTGGCGCCCATGAAAGTCAGCCACACGAACAACCAGCGCGCGATTTCCTCGCTCACGGCAATGCCGGAATTAAAGCCGTAGCGCAACACCACGTTGCCGAAAACCAGCACCACCATGACGGCCAGCGCCAGGGCGATGAGGTAGGTCAGAAGCCGGCAATACCGGTCAATAAAAGTATCAAGCATGGGTTTGTTTCCACAACGGTTCGTACCGTCCAGACTCAGAGCGTGGCGCCTTGCAGCAGCCCTCTCTCGGACAGATTGCGGATGAAAGCGCGCAAGCCAAAACGCCAGGGGGCGGTTGTTTCGCTGTGCGTCACGCGGTTGTGCAGGCCGCCCAGCCAGGCGCTGTGGATGGTGACCACATCACCCAGTTTGTGGGTAAAGCCGCCACCCGGCTGGTCCCGGTCTTCAATGGGGGCAAACAGCGTGCCCAGAAAGAGCATGAAACCGTCGGGGTACTGGTGGGCCGACAGCGTCTGTGCCACCAGGTCCACCGGGTCGCGGCTGATGCTGGCCATGGTGTTGATGCCGCGCAGCTCGAAGCCGTCAGTGCCTGAAACGCGCAGGTGCACGGTCTCGCGGCGCACCTGGTCCAGACCAAAGCCCGCGTCAAACAACCGGATGAAGGGCCCAATGGCACACGAAGCGTTGTTGTCCTTGGCCTTGCCCAGCAGCAGCGCGCTGCGGCCTTCAATGTCACGCAGGTTGACGTCGTTGCCCAAGGCGGCACCCACGATGGTGCCGCGACTGTTCACCGCCAGCACCACTTCCGGCTCGGGGTTGTTCCAGGCGGAATCGGAACGAATGCCAATGTCTTCGCCACAGCCCATGGAGGCCAGCACCGGCGCCTTGGTGAAGACCTCGGCGTCTGGCCCAATGCCCACTTCCAGGTATTGCGACCACAAGCCCTTGTCCTGCAGCAGTTGTTTGAGTGCCATCGCCTGCTTTGAGCCGGGACGAATGTCGGCCAGGCTCTCGCCGATGAGCGCCGTCACCTGGCTGCGCAGACCCTGGGCCCGGCTGGCATCGCCCCGCGCCTGCTCTTCAATCACGCGTTCGATCATGCTGGCCGCAAATGTCACGCCGGCGGCCTTCACCACCTGCAAGTCGCAGGGGGCCAGCAGCCAGGGCAAGGCCGCGTTGCGGGTGCCCGGCAGGCTGTTTTGCACCAACTCCTCAACGCTGCACAAGCGTTGCCCGGCGGCTTCGTGGGCGGCTTGGGCGGGCTGCTCGGTGTCCAGCAGCGTGCTCATGGTGGGGAAATGCGCACTCAGGTCAAACACGCCCTCGGGCCGAAGCACCACCACGGACGGCCCAGGCAGGGCGCCACCGACCCAGACACGCCCCACCAAGGTGCCATTCAGGCCGTCATCCGGCAGAATTTGGACGTGTTTCACCCCAACGGCCGCAGGGGCCACTTTTATGTCGCTCATTTGATTTCCTTTAAATTTTCAAGTCACGGCCCCTGCCAGGCGCTCAGCGCGACGGCAAGGGTTTCGCACGGCAACAGACGCTCAATGGTTGTGCCGCGGCGTCTTTTCCGAGATGCGCCGGTAGTCCAGCGCAAAGTCCAGCGTGGCACCGTCAACCAACTGGCCGGTTTTCTCGCGGTACAGCGCTTCCCACGGCGAGTGGCTCTTGGGAATAGGCGGGGCTGGCAGCTCGCGGCGACGGCGCTCAATCTCTTCCAGCGGCACCAATGCATCACAGCGCCCGAGATTGAGGTCGATGCGAATCATGTCGCCGCTCTGCAGCCAGCTCAAGCCTCCGCCCACCGCGCTCTCGGGCGAGGCATTCAGAATGGACGGGCTGTCTGCCGTACCGGACTGGCGCCCGTCACCCAGGGTCGGCAGGGTCATGATGCCGCGCTGAATCAGGGCATCGGGCGGTTGCATGTTCACCACCTCGGCCGAGCCTGGCCAGCCAATCGGGCCAGCACCGCGCATCACCAGAATGCAGTCTTCGTCAATGTTCAGGGCTGGGTCGTTGATGCGGTGGTGGTAGTCGTCGGCGCCCTCAAACACCACCGCACGCCCTTCAAAAATGCCTTCTGCGCCAGGGTGATTCAGGTACCGCTCGCGAAAGCGCGCGGAAATCACCGAGGTTTTCATGATGCCAAAGTCGAACAGATTACCGCTGAGCACCAGGAAGCCGGCCTTCTCCATCAACGGCGCGTTGAACGGGAAAATCACCTCACGGTCGCGCGTCTCGCGGCCTTGCAGGTTCTCGGCCATGCTCAAGCCCGTCACGCTGAGGCAGTCGCCCTGCAGGCGGCCGGCCTGCAGCAGCTCCCACATCAGGGCCGGCACGCCGCCAGCGCGGAAGAAGCGCTCGCCCAGAAACTTGCCCGCGGGCTGCATGTTGAGCAGCAGCGGCAGGTCGTAGGCATGGTCGGTCCAGTCCTGCGGGTTCAGGTCCACCCCGGCGTGGCGGGCCATCGCCATGATGTGCACCTGCGCGTTGCTGGAGCCGCCCGCGCAACTGATCACCGACAGCGCGTTCAAGAAACTCTCGCGCGTCAGGATGCGCGAGGGGCGCAGGTCCTCATAAGCCATCTCGACAATACGCCGACCGGTCTCATAAGCCATTTGGCCTCGCTCGCGGTAGGGCGCCGGAATGGCCGCACAGCCAGGCAAGGACAAGCCCAAGGCTTCGGCCACAGCGTTCATGGTGGAGGCCGTGCCCATGGTGTTGCAGTGGCCCGCCGAGGGGGCACTGCTGCAGGCGCGCTGCAAAAATTCTTCTTCGTCAATCTCGCCCGCCGCGAGTTGGCGGCGACTGCGCCAGATGACGGTGCCCGAACCCACCAGTTCGCCGTTGTGCCAACCGTCCAGCATGGGGCCGCCAGAGAGCACGATCGCAGGAATGTCGACGGTAGAAGCCGCCATGATGCCCGCCGGGGTGGTCTTGTCACACCCGGTCGTCAGCACCACGGCATCAATGGGGTAGCCGTACAAAATTTCAACCAGACCCAAATAAGCCAGGTTGCGGTCAAGTGCCGCGGTGGGGCGGCGGCAGTTCTCAAAAATGGGGTGCACCGGGAATTCCATCGGAATGCCGCCGGCATCGCGAATGCCATCGCGCACGCGCTTGGCCAAGTCCAGATGAATGCGGTTGCAGGGCGAGAGGTCGCTGCCCGTTTGTGCAATACCGATGATCGGGCGGCCCGAGCGCAGCTCTTCGGGCGTCAGCCCGTAGTTCATAAACCGCTCAAGGTAGAGCGCGGTCATGTCCGAGCGCTGGGGATCGGCAAACCAATCGCGCGAGCGAAAAGGTCGGCTGGGTTGTCTGTCCATGTCGTTACCTCAAGCGGAAAAGTAAGGGGAGATAAGAAAAAAGGCGCAGGGCTGCTGCCCCGCGCCTGTGTGGCTTACTTTGCCGGGTTGGCGCTGCGGAACTTGGCCAGCTCACCCATCATCTCGGCCGTTGAATCTTCGCCAAACTCTTTGCTGAACTTGGCCAGCACCGGCTGCAGCTTGGTGCGCAGCTTGGCCTGCTCGGCCGCTGGCAACACGGTCACTTGCATGCCCACCTTCTTCAACTCGGCGACCGCTTTTTCGCTGAAGGCGCGAATCGCCTTGCGTTCAAACAGGGTCGCTTCACGAGCAGCTTCCTGCACAATTTTTTGCTCTTGTGCCGACAGACCATCCCAGGTCTTCTTGGACATCAACAGCACCCAGGCGCTGTACATGTGGCGCGACATCACCATGTGCTTTTGCACCTCGTAGAACTTGCTGGCCAAAATGGTCGCAGGTGGGTTCTCCTGTCCGTCCACGGCAGCTTGCTCCAGCGCCGAATACAGCTCGGTGAAAGGCATTGGCGTGGCATTGGTGCCCAGGGCACTGAAGGTGTCCAGGAACAAGGGGTTCTGAATCACGCGCAGCTTCAGTCCCACCAGGTCTTCAGCCTTGTTGATCGGGCGACGCGAGTTGGTCACCTGACGGAAACCGTTTTCCCAGTAGCCCAGACCGATGAGCCCTTTTTCAGGCAGCATGGTGAGCAGCTTCTGGCCAAAAGGGCCGTCCAGCACCGCATCGGCTTCCTGCTCGTTGTTGAACACCAGCGGCAGATTCAGCAAGCCAAAGGGCTTGACCAGCGATGTCAGCGTGGAAGCGTCGGGGACCGTCATCTCCAGGGTGCCGCCGCGCAGTGCCGAGGTCATGCTCACGTCATTGCCCAGCGTGCCGCTGGCAAACAACTTGGCCACCATCTTGCCGCCGCTCTTGGCCGCGAGTTGCTCCGCGAAATGCTTGACACCCATGGCCTGGGGATGGTCCTCGCTCAGACCAATGCCGACCTTGAACACCCGGTCCTTGATTTGCGCTGACACAGGGCCTGCAAGCATGGCCAGCACGGAAGCGGCTACCGCCAGGGATTTGAATTTCATGTCTGTCTCCAATGTGATGATTTTTTGCGACGGCTCAGTCCATCGGCGCCGCGGTCGGCCTCTTACGGCCCCACTCAGCGCAGGCGAGAGAATAGGTTTGTCATCGGCATTGGTCTACTGACTTTTTTGCTACCATCCATTCCAAATGCTTATGAGTTCAGACGATTTTCCGGGTAAACCCTTATCAATTGCACGTGCCTGCGGGCGGCTGCGATTCCGCCATCTCCAGTTTCTTGACATCCTCGGCCAAACCCGCAACCTGAGGATCACTGCCGAGCAGATGTACATCACGCAACCGGCGGCCACCAAGATATTGATGGACATTGAAGACATCCTGGAGGCCCGGCTGTTTGAGCGCCTGTCACGCGGCATGCGGCCTAATGAGTTGGGCCTGTTTACCCTGCGTTATGCCAACGCGGCGCTGGCGGGTCATGGCAAGTTCGTGGAAGAGTTCAATGCCCTCAAGCAAGGCGGCCACGGTCACCTCTCCATAGGCGCAATCACCGGCTCTGCGGCACACCTCCTGATGGCCTCGGTCAAGGAAATCCAGCGCTTGCGTCCGCTTTTGGTCGTCAAGATTCTTGAGCAAAGCAGCGACCAACTCGTGGTCTGGCTGGCCGAGAGAAAGATCGACCTGATGATCGGGCGCTTCACCGACGAAGCCCAAAAAACCCAATTTCAATATGAGCGCTTGTCCAGCGAATCTCTGCAGGTGGTGGCGGGGCTGAATCATCCGCTGCGCGGCGTGCCCAATCTTGAGTTGACCGAATTGGCCCGCTGGCCCTGGATTCTCTATCCACCATCAACCGCCGTGCGCAAAGTCTCGGACGAGATTTTTGGCAGCACCGGCTTCATGCCCACCTCCGGCCTGGTCGAGACCCCCTCGTTTCTGTTCGCACTGGAGCTGATGCAAACCACCGACATGCTGTCAATGCAGCCCACCGCCTTGGTGGACAAATTCGTCAAAAGGGGCCTGCTGGCCCGAATCCCCATCGAACTGCCAGACCGCATGCCCGACTATGGCTTCATCACCCGGCTGGGCGAGCAACAGTCACCCGCCGCACAGGCCTTCATGGCCGTGCTGCGAGACATTGCGGGCGGCGACGCGGCTGACTGATCAGCGCCTTATTCCAGGCTGTCGCGCGTCCTGACGCCGTCAACCAGGCGCTCAATCTGGAGCGGGTTCGCGTTCTTGAGCGCATCGGGCAGCAAGGCATCCGGAAAGTTCTGGAAGCACACCGGGCGCAAAAAGCGGTCAATGGCCAGGGTGCCCACCGAGGTACCCCGTGCGTCGGACGTGGCCGGGTACGGGCCACCATGAACCATGGCTTCGCAAACCTCAACGCCCGTCGGGTAGCCGTTGAGCAGCAATCGGCCCACCTTCTCTTCCAGCAAGGCAAGCATGTCAGCACTGGCCAGCAAGTCAGCCGTCTCGCCAATCAGCGTGGCCGTCAACTGCCCGCGCAGCCCCTGCAAGGCCTTCACCAGCTCTGCGCGATCTGCCACTTCAACCACCACCGTGACCGGGCCAAAAACCTCCTCCTGCAGCAAAGCATCCCCTTCCAGCAAGAGGCTGACATCGGCCTTGAAAACCTGGGCATGTGCCTGGGGCCCCGTTTGCTCGCGGCCCACCAGGCGCGTCACGCCAGGGTGCGCCAGCAAGGCCTCAAGGCCGTGGCAATAGCTGCCCAGCGTGCCCGTGTTGAGCATGGACTGCGGGGTCGCATCACCCATGCGCTGACAAAGACTCTCCACAAAAGCACCAAATTCCGCTGAGCGAATACCGATGACCAAGCCCGGATTGGTGCAAAACTGCCCCGCCCCCTGCAACACAGACGCCGCCAGCTCCGTTGCCACCTGCTCGCCGCGCGCCTGCAGCGCCCCCTGCAACACCACCACCGGGTTGATGCTGCTCATCTCCGCAAACACCGGAATCGGCTGCGGGCGCGCCGCCGCCATGTCGCACAGCGCCCGCCCCCCTTTCAGGGAGCCAGTGAAGCCAACCGCCTGAATGGCCGGGTGCTTGACCAGCCACTCCCCCACGCCGCCACCAAACACCATGTTGAACACACCTGCCGGCATTCCCGTGCGGCTGGCAGCGCGCAGAATCGCATCCGCCACCCCTTCGGCCGTGGCCATGTGGCCGCTGTGCGCCTTGAACACCACCGGGCAGCCCGCAGCCAGCGCCGCAGCGGTATCGCCACCCGCTGTCGAAAACGCCAAGGGAAAATTACTGGCACCAAACACCGCCACCGGGCCCACACCAATACGGCACTGGCGCAGGTCCACGCGCGGCAGCGGCGTACGCTGCGGCAGTGCGCGGTCTATGCGGGCCCCCAAAAAGTCCCCACGCCGCAGCACCTTGGCAAACAAGCGCATTTGCCCGCTGGTGCGGCCACGCTCGCCCTGAATACGCGCAGGCGGCAAGGCCGTTTCACGGCAAACGGTTGCCACAAAGGCATCGTCCAGCGCATCCAGTTCGTCGGCTATGGCCTCCAGAAACTCCGCCCGGCGCGCCGCCGGCAGGCTGCGATAGGCCGGAAAAGCAGCCGCAGCGGCCCGGGCCGCCGCATCCACCTCTTCGACCGTGGCCTGCGCAAAATGTGACGGCAAGGCCTCGCCGGTGGTCGCATCCAGACTGCGCAAGAAAACGGTTCCGGCCGCGCTGCGAGCGCCGCCAATGAAGTTGTAGCCACTGTTGTTCGACATCATGAGATCCTTTGTTTTGGGCCGATTCTAGAAACATGACTGACATCGACCCAATGAAAAATTGAAACGAATCAATAACCAACCGTTATTGCTTTCAAGCCACATCACCCCCAGACCGGGTTCTAGAATCCACCCCCTATGTTGAACCGCCGCACCCTCCTCTCGGCCCCTCTGGGCCTTTTGATGCCACCATCATTCGCCCAGACCCGACGAATCGGGCGGCTGATGATCATCGGCGGCGCTGAAGACAAACTCAAAGACAAGATCATTCTTCAGCGCTTTGTCGAGCTTTGCGGCGGACCGAGCAGTCGTATTCGCGTGCTGAGTGCCGCCAGCGGTGACCCGGCGTCAGCCTGGGCCACCTACCAATCCGTGTTTGCCGAACTCGGCGTCGCCGACTGCCAGCCCATCCCCATACCTGACCGCGAATCGGCCGACAGCAGCGCGGTGGCTGACCTCATCTTGCAAGCCGATGGCATCTTTATTTCAGGTGGCGACCAACGCCGCTTGATGGACCTCATCTGGGAAACCGAGTCTTTTCGCGCCCTGCATGCGGCATTTCATGTGCGCGGATGTTGTGTTGGCGGCACCAGCGCCGGTGCAGCCGTTCTCTCACGCCACATGCTGGTTCAAGGGGAAGCCACCATCCGGCCTGAAAAAGAAGTCGCCGAACTCGACATCGGCCTTGGCTTTGTGGCGCGCGCCATCGTCGATCAGCACTTTTCCGAACGGGGTCGCTTGGGCCGTCTGCTGTCCGCCCTGGCGCAACGGCCGCAAATGCTGGGTGTTGGCGTAGACGAAGACACGGCGCTGCTGATTGAAAGAGGCCTGGGGGTCGAAGTCATCGGCCAAGGCGCCGTGACCATCGTTGACGGACGCAACATGCTTTCCAACCAGGACCGAATCAGCGAACGCGAGCGGCTTGAGCTGCTTGGGGTTCGTTTGCATGTGCTGCCCGCAGGCCACCGCTACAGCCTGAACCCCAAGGTTTTGCAGGCCCGCCCCATGCCGGCGGCCTTGCTGGAAGCCATTGCCCTGCTGGTTGAGCCCGGCCCCATACGCGGGTGAATTAGTACCCCGTTAGTCTGAACGCACTATATACAAGGGTATTCCC